>RFHN01000018.1 GCA_003695835.1 Armatimonadota bacterium | reverse complement strand
CTTCAAACTCTTGCGCAAGCAAGACTCGGCGAGGCGGAGGAAGCCTACCAAGAGCGCGCGTACGCCGAGAGCGAGCGGAGCGCCCGCGCCGCCTGGGGATTGGCGCTGCGACTTCATCCCATCCTTCTCTCGACGGCGCGAGACGCGCTGTACGGGCTGTTGTTCTATCTCGCGCTTCTCGTGCCCTTCGCCTTCATCGTCGAGCGGCTGTTGTTCCCGGGAAGGAATCTGAGCGACCAGATCGTCCGTGCGTCGGCGGTCTTCGTTGCGTGTTTCGTGGCGCTTCGCTTTTTCCATCCTGCGTTCGAGATTACGAACAGCACGCTGGTGATCTTCGTTGCCTTCACGATGGGCATCTTGAGCGTCATCGTAATCTCTTTTCTGCTGTCGCGATTCGAGGCGTTCGTACAACCCGACCAGAGCACCCAAAGCAAGGCGCCCACGGTCGCGGGATTGTTCTTCACTGCATTGAGCGTCAGCATCGCATCCATGCGCCGCCGGCCCATACGCACGTTCTTGACGGTCTTGACGTTGCTGGTCGTGATGGTAAGCGTGCTGACCTTCACGAGCATCGTTCCCGGGATGCGCTTCAACGCCCTTCCTTCGGAGGGTACGCCCTCTTACGCTGGAATCCTCTTTCGATCGCCTGCGTACGATCCCCTCGAAGAGAACGCGGTGTCCGAATTGGAGATCGAGTTTCCGGACGCTCGAGTCCTGCGCCGCGTTTGGTTTCACGGCGCCCAGCCCGGCGCCCCCGTTTCGCTCACATTGCGATATGGGAATCAGTCGGCTTCTCTGACGGCCCTTCTTGGAGTGGACTCCGCGGAACGGTACGCGACGCGCCTCGATCAAGCGCTGGTAGCGGGGCGATGGTTCGGCGTGGGCGAGACGGAGGCGATCCTGCTTCCTTCCTCGGTTGCTTCGAAACTGGGGATTGGGCGGAAGGATGTCGGCACCGCGAAGGTCGTCGCGCAAGGGCGATCGCTCACGGTAATCGGCCTGCTCGACGATGACCGTCTCCAAGCCATCCACGACCTCGACAACGAGGGACTAATGCCGGCGGACTTCGCTCAAAGCGACCTCTTGGCGAAGCAAGGGGAGGCGGGGCCGCAGCAGTTCCGCCGCTTCGTTCGCCTGAAGCCCGAGCAATCTGCCGTCGCTCCGGCGCAGACGCTCTTGGAGATCGGTGGGCGAATTCGCTCGTTGTCGGTCGTCTTCGACGAAGGGGGATACAGCCGGGTCCGCTCCGCGCTCGAGGATCTGATGCCGCGCACGGATCTGACGCTTTATGCGAGCGTCGAAGAGAACGGAACCCCAGTCATCCGCAAGTTCAGCGCGCTGGCCGCCACCGAGGCGACCGGTCTGCACCTGACGCTGATCCCTGTCCTCATCGCCATCGCGACGGTCTTGAACACGATGGTCGCGTCGGTGTTGGAACGGCGAAGGGAGATCGCGATCCTTTCGGCGATCGGCCTCTCGCCCAAACAGGTTGCGCTGCTCTTCCGTATCGAGGCGTTGGTCTATGGAGTGATCGCCGTAATCGGCGGCTATGTTTGTGCGCAGCTGCTCGCGTCCGCTCTCACGCACTTCGGATGGATGGAGGATGTCGCCGTCAACTATAGCAGTCTTTCGGCGCTCGTCGCGACGTTGATCGTCGCCGGAGTTGTCCTGGTCTCGGCTTGGTATCCCTCTAGGGTCGCAGCGAGGATCGCTTCGCCGGGCGAGGGCGAACACTGGAAGCTCGCCGTGCCCGAGGGGGACCGCATCGAGAACCGCCTTCCGTTCACCGTTACGCGCCAGCAGGCGTCGTCGCTCTCGGAGCACCTCCACGCCTGGTTTCTCGCGCACCAAGAGTACGGAATCGGAACTCTTTCGACCGAATCGGTCGAGCGGACAGAGGGCGGGATCAAGGCGCGGATTTGGCTCGCGCCTTTCGACTTGGGCGTGTACCAAACGGTCGAGTTTCTCTTTCCTGAAACGGACACACCTGGCATCCACGCCATGATCCTGAGAGTGGACCGGCTAAGCGGCGACCCGCAACACTGGGTTACGACGAACAAACGATTCTTGGACGCCGTGCGCCGAGAGTTCCTGTTGTGGAGGACGATGCAGTCGCGGGGAGGCGAGACCGCTAAGCCTGCCGAGCTTCATCGCGCAGCCGAAGAAGGCGCTTCATGACATCTGCCAACGGGGCGTCCGCTCGAACGCCGCCGAAGGCGTCGTGCAACGTGAGATACAGTTCATACAGCTCGTCGTAGACGCGTTGAGCCTCGACGCGAGGGCGGAACGCATCCGTCTTCTTGCCGGAGCAGGCTTGCATGGCGCTTTCGAAATCGGAGTAGGCGCCGCCGGCCACTGCGCCGGCAATCGCCGCGCCCAATGCGGTCGCATCGGTTGCGCTCGTCCGAAAGATCGTCCGGCCCGTTGCGTCGGCGTAGGTCTGAAGCACGAAGTCGCTCTCTTCAGCGATTCCACCGCAAGCGACGACCTCGCCGACGCGCACACCGCCGCTCGCCAGACGATCCCAGATCACGCGCGCGCCGAACGCCGTCGCCTCCACGAGCGCGCGGTAGACCTCAGCAGGAGAAGTCGCGAGGGTGGCGCCCAGCAGAAGGCCGGTCAAACGCGGATCCTGGAGAACGCTCCGGTTGCCGTTATTCCAATCGAGAGCGAGCAGTCCGGTCTCTCCGGGCTTCAGGCCGGCAGCGCGCTCCGTGAGGGCGCGGTGATCCTGATCCGTCATGCGCGTCCACCAAGCGAACAGGTCCCCAACGGCAGCCTGCCCGGCTTCGAACCCGATCCAACCGGGGACGATCGAATCGCGGACGATCCCGCTAATGCCCGGGATTTCGGGCACTTGCTCGGTCATCCTTCCGACCGCCATGTCGCAGGCGCTCGTTCCCATCACGCGGACGAGAACGCCTTCCGCCACGCCCGCGCCGACGGCGCCGAGATGGGCGTCAATGGCGCCTACAGAGACGGGCGTTCCCTCCGGTAGGCCGGTACGTTCCGCCCAAGCCCGACTCAATTCGCCGGCCTTCCAGCCCGCGGGCCGCGCCTCGGCGGGCAGGGTGCCGCGAAGTCTCGCCAGTTGAGGATCCAACGCGTCCAGGAACTCCACGTCCGGGTATCCGCCCCACTCCGATGCGTACAGCCCTTTGTGCCCGGCGGCGCAAACGCTTCTGGAGACTCGGCTGCCCGCGCCGGTGAGCACGCCCGGGATCCAGTCGCACAGCTCCATCCACGTGTAAGCGGCTTCGACGATTCTCGGCGCCACGCGAGCACAGTGCCACACCTTTGCCCAAAACCATTCGCTGGAGTAAGAGCCGCCACATCGAGCGAGAAACTCCGGTCGCAGCTCTCTCGCGCGCTCGGTGATCCACTCGGCCTCCGCGTGCGCGGTGTGATCCTTCCACAGCCACGCCATCGCGTTCGGGTCGTTCGCGAACGACTCTTGTGCAGCGAGGGGCGCTCCGTCTTCCAAGACGGGAAGCGGCGTGCTCGCCGTTGCGGCGATACCGATGCCAGCCACCTCTTCCGGCGCAACCGAGCTGTCCTGAACGAGCCGCTTCAAGCCGGTCTCCATCGCCCGGAGGTAATCCAGCGGGTTCTGTCGAGCCAGCTCCGGTTCCTGCGGGGACTCGAGAGTCTCGTAAGGCTCTTCGGCAGCCGCGACCGTCGCGCCGCTTTCGAGATCCACGGCGATGGCACGCACGGAGCCGGTGCCGAAGTCCAGGCCAACGCTGTAACGGGACATGCGAGCCTTGGTTTTACCTTTGCGCTCGGAGATTTGCGGCTACGGACACTGCAGAAGGCGATCGTAGAACTCGACGAGGACCTTCTTGCTGTAGTCCCAAGCGAGCGCCTCGCGGACGCGCCGCTTGCCGATCTCGCCCATCTGGCGCCGCCGGTCGGGGTCTTGCAGCAACTCGACGATCGCGTCTCCCATGGCATTCGGGTCGTCGCCTTCGATGTACACCGCCGCATCGCCGGCGCTGTATCGGCTTTCTTTCAGATCGAAGCTCACGACAGGCAGGCCCATCGCCATGTACTCCACGATCTTGTTCATCGTGCTGACGTCGTTCAGCGGGGTCTTGGGGTCGGGCGCGATACCCAAGTCCGCCGTACACAGGTACCGTTTCAGATCTTCATCCGGAATTCGACCCGTAAACGTAATCCATGGGTCTAACCCAAGCTCGTGCGCCAGCGTGACGAGGTCGTCGTAGCTGTCGCCGGAGCCGATGAACGCGAAGTGAACGTCCTCGAAGCCCTGGCTCACGACTCTTTTTGCGGCGCGAATCGCATAGTCCACGCCGTCTTGCGGCCCCATAACACCTAAATAGACACAAAGGTGGCTCCGCCCTTTGCGGAGAGCGGGCTCTGGCGGGACCGGCTCGAACCGGGAAAGCAGGGGACCGCTGCGAACCACTGTCACCTGCTCCGGCTTCTTGCCTCCCCTTCGGATCGCCACCTCTTTGTAGCTCTCATTTGTGCTGATGACCGCGTCCGCCGTTTGGAACTGTTTCCGCTCCAGATACAGCAAGGCGCGATAGAAGAGGTCCTCGCGGTTGTACTTGGAGAGGTACAGCTCGGGACACAGGTCGTGATGGTCGAAGACGAATTTGACGCCGCGCTTCTTGTACCGCTTGGCGATGTGCCAGAAGGTATCCGGCGGATTGCAGGTATGGATGACATCGAAGGGATCCTCCGCCCAAACCCGCTCGACCAGCCGACGCGTCTGCCAGTAGCAATACCAAAACTCTTGGATGAAGCTGAACTTCGTCTTCGTTTCCTTGGGCATCGGGTAGCGATAAACGGAGATCCCTTCGATGACCTGATTCGGCTTGTCCGCCTCTTGGGGCGGGCAGGGAGAGATGACGCTTACCTTGTATCCCGCCTCCGTCAGCGCGAGCGACTCCATCCAGACCCGTCGGTCGAATGGAACCGGCAGGTTCTCGACGAGGATCAGGATGTGTCCCTTTCGCTCCACGACTACCAGTACAACCCTACATATCGAGCCGGGCAGGAAGCGGGAGAGATCGCCCGGACGAGATCCAGTGCAATCTGGTCGGGCCGCATTCGGCTGGCGACTTGACGCATCACGTCCGTGTTGTGACCGAGCACCATCACCTCGGCGTGATCCACGACTTCCTCCGCCGTGCAGAGAGCCTTTTTCAAGTGCGGGAGATACCGATCAATCACCTCTCGATTCGAGCCGTGGAGGGACGCGTAGTGAACGTTCGGGTCGAAAATGCGGACGTCATACCCCTTACCGATCAAAATCTCGGCAAGAGCGACGAGCGGGCTTTCTCGCAAGTCGTCCGTTCCCTCTTTGAATGCGATACCCAGGAACCCAATGTTGCGCTTGTCGAAGCTCACGATCCGGTTCGCGACGCGCTCGATCTGGTATCGGTTGCTGTCCAAAGCCGCTTCGAGCATCGGAAGGCGGGCGTCCTTCGACCGCGCGGCGTAGACGCAGGCGCGCAGGTCCTTGGGCAGACAGGAACCGCCGAACGCAAAGCCAGGCTTCATGTATTTCGATGAGATGTTCAGTTTCGTATCCTTGCAAAGGATCTCCATGACAGCCGTCGCGTCGACGCCGTACTCAGCGCAGAAGATGCCCATCTCGTTGGCGAACGTAATCTTGAGTGCGTGGAGCACGTTGCAGCCATACTTGATCGCCTCAGCGACGGAGAGGTCGCAATGGATCACGTCGCCCTGGATGCCCGTGTAGAGGCTGCGAACCCGCTCAAACTCGTCTGCGCTCGGCGTGCCAATGATCGTAAACGGGGGATCGTAGAAATCTGCGATGGAGACGCCCTCGCGGAGGAACTCGGGATTCATGCTGATGCCGAACGCCTCGCCCGCCTTGCCCTGGGTTTTCTCTTCGAGGATCGGGACGACCACGCCTTCGGTGGTGCCCGGAAGCACCGTGGAGCGGACGACGACCGAATGGTATGCGCCCTTCTCCCGGATCGCCTCTCCGATCTCGGCCGAGACCTTCCGGACGTAATCGAGCTTCAAACCGCCGCTCGGCTCCGAGGGAGTTCCTACGCAGATGAGAGACAGATCCGTCTCTCGAACCGCCGTTCGGTAGTCGTCCGTAACGCGAAACCTGCCTTCGGACACGACCTGACTGACGAGTTCGTCGAGTCCCTCTTCCACGATCGGGCTTTTGCCGGCGCGGAGCAGTTCGAGTTTCGCGGGCTGAGGGTCTACCCCGACGACTTCGTGCCCCTCTTTGGCGAGACACGCCCCGGTAGTGGCTCCGACGTAGCCTAATCCAAAAATCGAAATCTTCATGAGAGGGCTCGCGCGAGTATACCGACGACCCGAACGGCGCACCTTCGCCTCGTCGGGTACCTTCTTTGAGTCACGATGGGGCGGCGCACGATACTCTTATTGGCCGGTTTCGCGGTTGCGCTCAGCCTAAACGGTTGTTCTCCCACCCAGCAAACGGCGCAGGCCCCGCCGCAGAGAGACGCCTGGCATTGGGTGGCAGCAGGCAGGATTGCGGTCAACCTCGGAAACGGCACCCTGGGTTTGAAGGTCCGGGCGCCCGGGCTGGACGTGGCGTCCGAACCTCTCATCCTTTGGGAAGATCGCCTCGCGCGGCTCCCTCTTCCCTTCGAATGCGGCCTGCGCATTGATGGGATCCCCTATCCGCGCGCTGACCAAACGAGCGTTTCGATTCAAGACTTTCGCGACGGCAGCGTAACCTTTCTGTGCGAGGGTGGGGGCGTGCGCATTGAGGCGCAGTGGATCGTGCATCCCAAGACACTGGCCATCGGGCGACGGATACGGGTCGAAGCGCCGAAGAAAACGATTCTTCTCCAGCCAACCGAGCCTCCCGCCCGACTCGAGGCGACTTGGATCTCGCCAGCCGAGGGAGACATCCCCCCCGCCACGGTCGTGATAAGGGCGGCGCGGACGACCAGCGGGCGCGTCCAGGGCGCAACGATTCTCGCTCAAGACTCCCTCTCGTTCGAGGAAACCTTCACGCTGGACGGCGCCCCGCCGGACCCCTTCGATCGTTTGCTGGCTGCGAGCCGAGCGATCTGGGACGAGCGCTGGAAGGGGGACATCGAAATCAGCGGCCCCGAGGAAGATCAACGCGTCATCCGGTCGCTGCTCTATCACCTGTACGCCTTTTCTTCACCCAAAATGCCGCCCTTCGGCGCCACCAACGACGCCTATCACGGGCACCGCTTTTGGGATGCGGAAGCGTGGATCCTCCCCGCTCTCGCTCTTTTCGATCCTGATAGGGCCCGCGAGGCCACCCAGTGGAGAGTTCGGACGGCCCTCGAGCAACTGCCCGGGTGGGAGACGGGAGTAGACGGACGCGACGCCACACCCGAGAGCCATCGCAGGGCGATTCACCACTGGGGGTGGATCGCATGGTGGCTCGAACGCGCGACGGCGTTCGGGATTGTGGAGCCGAGCGAAGAGATCGCTCGCGTGAACGAATCCTTGCGGGATGCGTTTCGGAATCAGCTCACCGAGTCGGCGCGCGGGTACGAGATCTTGGACGTGCTGGCTCCCGACGAGGGCAGACCGCACGATAACGACTTGATTACCAACTTGCTGGCGAAGCGGCTGCTCGCCAAAAGCGACCCCGAGATTGCAGCGCGGATCGTACTCCCGCGAGCGGAAGACGGCCTGCTCGCCTCTTACGACAACGACCCGCTGAGAGGCTATCAACAGACCTCGGCGCTGCTCGCCCTCTATCCACTGGAAACTCCACTTCCCCAACGGGAGGCGGAGGCGCTCTTCGACCGATACAAGGGGCTTTCGAGCGAAAACGGTCCTGCGATGAGCGACAGCGTCCACGCGACGATCGCGGCGCGGCTGGGACGGAGCGCCGAGGCGTATGAGTTTTGGCGCCGGAGCTGGGAACCGTTCATGGACGCTGCGGGGCAGTTCTCCGAACGGGCGAAGAATGACCAAACCTACTTCTTGACCGGCGCGGCTGGCTGCCTGCAGACTGTCCTCTACGGCTTCGCCGGGCTTCGCGTTGTGGGGGAGCAGCCAGCCGATGCGGCACGGGCGATCCCCCTCCAGGGCGGCTTCTGGCTCGAGATCAACCCGCACCTCCCACCGAAGTGGAGCTCTTTAACTCTCCGTGGCATTTGGGCGGGCGGGAAGCGGTACGATGTGCACCTCACGCGGGAGCAGGTCTCGGTGCAGCCGAGCGCCGACTGAGATTCCGAACAGGAGATCGCCCCCACGTGTCAAAATGCCAGATACCAAGGAGGTAACAACGATGGAGGAAACGAACCCATGCAAACTGTAGCGTTGACGGTTGACTGCAAAGCCGCACACCACGACACCTGTTACACGCGCGAGATCATTGACATTGCCGAGCAGAACCTCGTCCCCGTCACGTGGCTGATCCACGTGAGCGAACTGGACCCCTCAGCGAACACGAACCTGTACTACCGCGAGTACTTCCACAAGATCCCCTCTTGGCACGAAGTCGGGATGCTCGTCTACTTCGAGAACGAGCGGGGCTATGTGGAGGACGAGCGCGCGCGCGGAAACATCATCCGCATCGCAAAGGACGTTTTGAAGAGCCACAGGATCAAGCCGACGAGCTTTCGCGCCGGGAACTTCGCCCTGCTTCCCTCCGATTTGAAGTACCTCGAGGACATCGGCATCGTGGTGGACTCGAGCAGCGTCGCCGGTAGCCAGATCAAGATGTTTGTGGACTGGGAGGGCGGCCCGGTGGATCCCTACCATCCGTCCTACGAAGATGTTCGCCAGAAGGGAGCGAGCAAGGTGCTCATCGTCCCCATCACGGCTGCGAACGGTCAGGTCGCCTACTTGGACAAGGGGTTCGAGCCGGTGCGGGAAGTGCTCGAAGCCTGCGCGGATCAAGAGGTCCTTTGCGTCGCGATGCGGGACTTCGTAAACTGCCCCGACGCGCTCCGAGAGTGCATCACCTATCTACGTGAGAAGGGCGCGCACTTCAGCACGCTGACGCAGGTCGCCAGCGAACACTACGAGCGCCACGGCCAGTAACCCAAGTCCTCGACCGGTGTCAACGGGCAGAGACAAGGTTCTCCGCGAACTTCGTCATCTGCCCCTCGGACATCTTCGTGCTGACCAAGGCGTACGCGACTTGGCCGGACTTCCACGTCAGCACCCGACACGAGATCGGAATCTGAACCTCATAGAACTTGGCGTCTGACAGAGTTCGGTTCGCAATGGCTTTCGGCTCCGGCAAGAGAAGGCGCGACAGCACGGTTTCGACCGGCCGACCGTTGACTTGGAAGAGCGAAACCGTGTGACCCGTGGACGGGTCCACCCAGTCGGTTTGCACGACTTGGCCTGAGTTCGTCGCTCCAGCCTGGGAACCGGTGGCGGAGGAACTGCCGGAAGCCGTCGTCGGATCGTCCCCCCCTTGGCCAGGCCTCAAAACCATTTGCCCCGAATCGGTCCGGATGACGACGTTTCGACCACCTCGATCATCCGTTTCGATCTGGATGACGCGGGTGTTTCCCGACGAGTCGCGAATGACGAATTGGCGCTGGCGGGGAGCCTGAGCGAATTGATTGCCCCGCCCGCGATTGCTCTGCCTTCCCCACTGGACAGAGTAGGAGCGCGCCTCGCGGTACCGGGTGACGGCGTACTTGAAGCCTTCCGGCAGTGGCGGAGACTTGAACCAGCTTTGAATGGATGATTGCGCTTGGATGCGACTGATGTCGCGAGCGATGTCCTGTTCCGACCGCAAGCCGGGCAAGTAGAGAAGTGCCGACGGTGCGACCAATCCGCGCACCTGGATGGCGTTGGGCGCCGGTTGGAAGGAGGATGCGTCCACTCCGTCGGGAAACTCGATCTTGGAGATCTCACGCCGGTACCGAAGGTCTCCCGCCATGTAGTCCTCGATTCTCATGGTGAGACCGGTCTCGCGGTCAATCCAGAGCTTCTGGTAGTCCGTTCGCGTAGAGTCCGGGCGGTCGGGGACGATCAGGACAAGGCACTCTCTCCCCGCGACCTCTTCCGTGGGGCCTACGAGGACGCGCTTCTTGAGGGCATGCTCGATCCCTTGCAGGTTGAACTCGAGGTCCGCCCGCGAAAACCGAGGGCGCGCGAGAAACTCGTAGGCATCGAATGTGGACGGATAGAGCAGGGGCAGCACGTATTGCGGCTTGCCGTCAAGCCAGGTGAATACGCCGCTTGGCCCGATTACTTCCACCCGCGGGATCCCATCCAGCTCGCCCTCCAGGGGCACGCTCGTAAGAAAACGGGCGTTCTCGCCCGATTGCAAGATCTCCATGGATCGAGCGGGCTGGTCTTTGGCTTCTTCCCGAACGGTCGCGCGGATTGCGTCCGGATACTTCCAGCCACCCTGGGCCGCCGCGATGGCCGCCAGGCCTGCCAACAACACGATTGCGATTCGTTTCATCTACGCACCTTTTTACCCATGTCCGTAGTCTACACGGAACAGAGTGGGAACTCAGGCGTCCATATCAATGGGTAAAAAGG
>RFHN01000246.1 GCA_003695835.1 Armatimonadota bacterium | reverse complement strand
TCCCTACACGAAGGAGGATTATCTGGACCTTTGCGCGCGCGTCTACGACCGGGTGCCGCGCGTTGCGATTACGACGGACATCATGGTGGGCTTCCCCACCGAAACCGAGGAGGATTTTGCTGATACGGTTGACGTTTGCGAAAGGGTCGGCTACCTGAAGGCTCACCTCTTTCGGTTTTCGCTCCGGCCTGGCACCGAGGCGGACGTTTGGGGCGATCCGGTCCCGCCGGACGTCAAGCAGGCGAGGAGCAAGATCCTTGCCGAAGTCACGTCCCGAACCCGCCGCCAGTTCGTGGAGCGCTTCGTGGGCGAGGAAGTGACGGTCTTGGTGGAGCGCCGGTCGCCGAAGTCGGGACGCCTGATGGGACACAGCGAGCAGTACCTCGAAGTGGAGTTGGACGGCCCCGATGCGTGGATCGGCGAGGAGATCGAGGTTCGGATACGGGAGGCTGTAGGCGACCTGGCCGTTGGTGTGCCGAGAGCCGCGGTTACTTCGTCAGAAACTCCCGCGGGTCGGTGAGTCGGCCAGGGCCGTACCATGCCTTTAGCAGCCTGGCAATGAAAGAAGGAGATCGAAACGAACCCAAACGACCTGTCGTCGTGTTCCTGAACGAGGTCGGTTCGGATGACCTCCACCTCGTCGGCGGTAAGGGAGCAAACCTCGGTGAGCTGATACGCCTGGGTGTGCCTGTTCCTCCAGGGTTTTGCGTAACCACCGCCGCCTTTTGGCGGTTTGTTGGCAGCGTCGTTACCATGGAGGACATTTACGACACTCTTTCTCGTCTTAACGAGGAACACTTGGACGAGATACGCTCGGTATCGGAACGAGCCAGGTCCGTGCTTCTCGACTCACCGATCTCCGAGGACGTTGCCTCTGAAATCTTACGTGCTTGGCAAGAGACGGGCGAGGACTATGCCTACGCTGTCAGATCGAGCGCAACTGCGGAGGACCTGCCGGATGCTTCGTTCGCCGGACAGCAAGAGTCCTTTCTGAACGTTCGCGGCGAGACGGCGCTTCTCGAGGCGGTGCGCAAGTGTTGGGCCTCACTCTTCACTGACCGAGCCATCCTGTATCGCATTCGCAACCGATTCGACCATCGGAAAGTGGGTTTGTCGGTAGTCGTCCAGCGGATGGTGTTTGCGACCAAGTCCGGCATCCTCTTCACCGCAGACCCTGTGACTGGACATCGGCACACCGTTACGATCAACGCCAGCTTTGGCTTGGGCGAGGCTCTCGTGGGGGGCATTGTGAATCCGGATGTCTACCATGTCGACAAACGGACGAGGGCGGTAACCCACCTGGAAATTTCGGACAAGGAGCGGGCGACGGTGCCGTCGCCAGATGGTGGAGTCCGCCAAGTCTCGCTCCCCCCACAGAAGCGGACAGTAAGGGTGCTGAATGACGAGGAGATTGCCTCGCTCGTCGATCTGGGAATTCGGATCGAGGATCACTTCGGGGCGCCACAAGACATTGAGTGGGCGATTGCGGTCGAACGGCCCGCCGACGCTGGCGCAGGCGATGACGCCAAGCCGTATATCTTACAAGCGCGTCCCATCACATCGCTCTACCCGCTGGACGGACTGAAGTCGCCCGACGACACTTTACATGTCTACTTCAGCATGGGTCACCAACAGAACATGACGCGCCCTCTGTCTCCGCTGAGCCGTTCGACGGTTCTCCAGTTGGTCCCAATAGGACGCAGTCCGGACGGGAGCACGAATCCGTATGTGCGCAGCAGCGGGGGCCGGTTGTTCGCAGACATCACTTATCCCCTCCGGCATCCGATCCTGCGCAGAGCTGTGGTCGGGCTGGTGGCACGTTTCGACGCGCTGGCACCCCAAGGCCTGAACCAGGTGATGGCACGTCCAGAGTTTCGGGGTCCGTACCGCTTCTTTCCCAAACGGGATCTGATCGTGCCCGGGCTTCGATTCGGTGGAAGAATCCTCCGAGCTCTGTGGTTGAGAGACCTGACGGGATTCATCGACCAAACAAATGCTCGCATAGAAGAGTATGTGGCGGAGTTCGAAGAGAGAGTCTTTGCCCAATGTGATGACAAGGAGCGCTTGCAAACTTGCAAAGAGCAACTGCACGGCTTATTTGCATTCTTCTTGAACTGGATTCCCGAGACGATTGCAGGAGATGGATCGAGGCAGGTGCTTATAGGTATGGCCCGGCGATGGTTGTCGCCCTCCGAACAGTCTGACCTGACGGTTGCCGTCCCCGGGAACGTTGTCAACGAAATGAACCTCGCGATTGGGGACTTAGCCGACTTGGTGCGCGAGATTCCCGCCATCGCTGCCCGGCTGAATGACCCATCCACCGACCCGAAGAACTGGCTGCACGGGCTCCCTCGGAATGAACGCACTGAATCGTTCCTTCGGGAATGGGAATCGTTCCTGTCTCGCTTCGGGGCGCGCGGCCCCGCAGAGATCGAGCTCATGGTGCCTCGTTTCGTCGAAGATCCTACGCCGGTCCTTCGGGTGATTGCGAACCATCTTCGGGGGAGCCCTCGCATCCACCGTGATCGCTTAGAAGCCCTCGATCGCGCGCGGGAAACCGCGTGGGAAAAGTTCACGGGCTATGCGAGGAAAGGCTTCCTAGGGCCCCTCAGACTTCGACTGATCCGACGCCTGAGGCATGTGATGCTCGAAGCGGGAGGGCTCCGAGAACATCACAAGTATGTGGCGATACGCGTGCTGTGGGTCGTGAAACGAGTTCTCATGGAGCTCGCTGCGCGACAAGTGGAAGCCGGCAGATTAGACTCGCCTTCTGACATTTGGTTCCTGACGTGGAAAGAGATAGAGGACCTGCTCGAGCCAGGGACTACCGACCCCCTCAGGGCCGAGATTGCCAAAAGGCGGGCGGATCTGGAGCGCTTCCAACGGCTCCAGCCCCCGCTCATCATCACGAGTGACGGAGAGTCACCCGTCGTCCGGTATGACGCGAAGAATGTCCCTGCCGGAGCGCTGGTTGGTCACTCCGTTTCGCCAGGGGTTGTCGAAGGAATCGTCCGCGTGGTGCACGACCCGACCCTCGAATCGCTCGCCCCGGGGGAGGTTCTCGTCGCCCAATACACGGACCCCGGCTGGACGCCTCTATTTCTCAACGCCGCGGGCCTGGTCCTTGAAGTCGGGGGGGATTTGACTCACGGGGCGGTCGTCGCTCGAGAATACGGAATCCCTTGTGTCGTCGGAGTTCGCAATGCAACCCAGAAGCTGCGTACCGGCGACCGAGTTCGCGTGGACGGGAACCGAGGCTTTGTGATCGTTTTGGACGTAGGCAGCGGTTCCGCGGTTACTTCGTCAGAAACTCCCGCGGGTCGGTGAGTCGGCCGGTGAGCGCCGTTGCAGCGGCCGTGACCGGCGAAACCAAATGCGTCCGCGATCCAGGCCCTTGACGGCCTTCGTACGGGCGGTTGCTCGTGCTCGCGCTCCGTTCGCCGGGGCGGAGGATGTCGCCGTTCATGCCGAGGCACATGCTGCAGCCGGCGTGGTGCCATTCGAAACCCGCCTCTTTGAAGATGACGTCCAGCCCTTCCTCTTCTGCCTTCCGTTTGACCGCCTCACTGCCCGGAACGACCATTGCGCGAACGCCTTCGGCGACCTTGTGGCCTTTCACGATCGCCGCCGCCTCTCGGAGGTCTTCGATACGGCTGTTCGTGCAGGAGCCAATGAAGACGGTGTTCACCGCAATCTCCTGCATGGGGGTTCCGGGCTTGAGACCCATGTAGCGCAGGGCGCGCTCTTGTGCAGCATCTACCGGCTCTGGAACGCACTCGGTGATGTCTACGGTCATCGCGGGCGTCGTGCCCCACGTAACTTGCGGGACGAGAGAATCCGCGTCCAACGTAACGGTGCGGTCGAACGTCGCATCCGGGTCGCTCTTCAGCTGGCGCCATTGTTCCACCATTTTCTCGAACTGTTCTCCCTTTGGCGCGTAGGGCCGGTCATCCGAAGCGATGAAGTCAAACGTAACGTCATCCGGAGCGAAGATTCCCGCTCGGGCGACCATCTCGATGTTCAGATTGCAAATGGTCATCCGGCCGTTCAGACCG
>RFHN01000245.1 GCA_003695835.1 Armatimonadota bacterium | reverse complement strand
GAATCAGTGGGTGTCTATCATTGAATCAATCATTGAATCAGTGGGTGTCTATCATTGAATCATTGACAGTGGCACATGCTAAGCCTCACAATAAGTGAGACGGGTTTTCTCAGATTAACTGAGACGGCGGTTGAGGGGTTACGGCCGGGAGATTCGGAAGACGAGAAGCCGGGGCCCAAGGCGATGCGCCTTGGCAAGTTGCCGCGGCGCACAAAAAAACGGGCATCCGTGCCCGGAATCCGGTGATTGAGGCAGCGGCAACGGTCGTCCGCGGCTACCCGTTCACCGCCCGATCGGAAGGCTCGTCGCGGCCGCTCACCGGTTGCCAGTCGCCGGCCAGTCTTCCTCCAGGAAGTGAACCGCCTCTACGAAGTCTATCTCCCGAACCATCATCACCAGATCGATCGGGTTGAAGTTCTCTTCGCAGCGAAAACAGCGGCCCAGATTCGTCCGCTCATTCACCCCCGTCACCGATTCACGACACCGGGGACAGACGAAGCAGAAGCGCCCCTCGCGCTCCTTGCACGGCCACTCCAGTCTTCGCAAGAGATCCTCGATCGGAATCTCGTTTCGCAACCGAAACAACTGCCGCCGCGTAAAATACCTGGCCATGGTCTTCGAATCTCCTTTCGATGGATGACGATACAGCTTCACATCTCTCTCTACACGCACTGGAACTCCCGCACCGTTTCGCTCACCACCCCTTCGCTCACACGATCGGTGTCCTTCGCCATGGCTTGGATCAGCGAGGCGGTCGCCAGATTGTTAATCATGCGCGGCATCCCGCCGGAGTACTCGTGAATCATCCGCTTCGCTTCCTCGTCGAACAGCCGATGAGAGGCACCGGCGTACTTGAGCTGGAAGTCGATGTAGGAAGCCGTCTCGCTCACCTCGAGCGGTCTTAGCAGATACCGCACTCGCATGCGGCTCAAGAGCGCCCCGTGTTGGGACTGACGCAGGGTTTGACGCAGCGGATCCTGCCCCACCAACAGCAACTTCAGCGGAGGGGCCTCGACCGCCGAACTGACCAGCAGCCTCAGGTCGGTCAGTGCGTCGTGATCGAGCAGATGCGCTTCGTCAATCACGATCACCATCGTTCCCTCGGCGCGATCGGCTCGGTCGAGAATCTGCCGGAACAAGCGATCCTTACCGCGACGCGGCGGCTCGTCCAACCGGCTCACCAGCAACTTCAACAGCCCCGCCGACGGAAGATGCGTCAAGTGGACATAGATCACTTCCCACCGGGGGCCGCTCAGTTCGTTCAAGAAGGCCTGCACGAGCGCTGACTTCCCCACGCCGCTGGGACCGGTGAGCAGCCCCACCGTCGCGTCATGGGCCAGGTATCTCAGCCGAGCCAAACCCTCGTCAATCCGCGGATCCCGCCAGAAAGCCTCGGGGGCCACCCGTTCAGCGAACGGTTGCGCTTTCATTTTGAAGTGATTCAAGAACATGCTACTTGCTCCTTTCCTCGTCGATGAGACATTGCAACTGATACAACACTTCGGTAATCGTCGGTTCCGTCGCCGCCGACACGGCGCGGTCGACCAGCACGGCGGTGACTTCCGCGTATCGCTGGTGGAACCGATGAAGAACGTCCAATTCGTCCGCGGAAAACGCCGACACGCCACCTTGCCTTCCCAAGCGGGATGCCATGCGCTGCGCAAACTCCGGGAAGGGCCACCGCCGATCAGCGCGGGACAGGACGGCCTGGTAGTCGATTCCCTGTACCTGGCGAGCCAGAGATTGGCGATGCTGCTGGATCAACAGATCGATGTAGTTGTGCTGCGGCTGGGGAAGCTTGGCCGGTGGACCGCTCTGATTGCAGGTGACCGATCGGTCGTGGCGAACTCCTTCCCCCAGGTAGATGCCGCTTTGGAGATCGTAGATGTGAACGAGATCCAGCGGTTGCTGGAGCGGATCGTAGCGAACCTCGACCCGGTCGCCGCGCAGCTTTGCATCGACGCGGTAATAGGATCCGTTTAGCTGCACGTCGCTGAAATCGGCGTGAACGGTTCGCTGCCGGCGCTGGTGGAAGTATGACGCCACTTGCGACATGTCGACGCGCCGCCGCTCCGGACAGTCGCGATCGTAGCGCGTGCGGGGAGTTTCCCCGGTTTCGGAGTGCACCGTCTCGTGATAGCCAACCGCCAGCCAGGCAGTGAATCCTTCGTTGAGCTTCTCGAGTGTGAGGATCTGCTGAGCGCGTACTTCGGCCTCGAACTGCGACTGGACCGTACGGAAGAATCGCTCCACCAGGCCGCCTCCCGCCGGATCGCGGACCTTGCGGTACCGCAACCGCGTCTGTACCGCCAGGGCGGCCATTTTCAGCCCCCGGGAATGATACACCTTGGCGTTGTCGATATAGAGTTCATGGCTGCTGCCGTGCTCGCTCCAAGCACGCAGCAGCGTATCGATCAAGACATCGAAGTTCTCTTGCAGGTAGTAACGTCCGGCAACGATGTACCGGCTATGGCAGTCGATGAAGACCGACAGATAGGTCTTTTTCGCCTCGTCGCCGACCAGAACACGCGGGCCGTGTTCGAAGTCGCCGACCCACAGAGCGTTGCTTTGATTCCGCGTCCAGCGGCCTCGAATCGGTTGGCGAGATCCTACCAACTTGGCGCGCGTAGCGCCGGCGGCGCGCAGGTGTCGGTGCATGGTGGAATCGGGAATCGTCTCGCCGAACTCGGCCTTGAGGAACTGGTTGATCACTTGCGGACTTCGTCCCGGCTGATCTCGCTTGAGCTCGATCGCGCGCTCCATCATCCGTTGGCGACCGTTCCGAATGGTTCCCCGGTCGCTTCGCCGCTTGCGGCGCAATGCATCGAGGCCGCCTTCACGCAGTTGCCGCCATTTTCTCCATAGCGTGCTCAAGCCCGGCTTGCGACGTTGGCCATCGGGAAAGAGTTGCTCTTGGGAAGCAAGCTCTCGCAGAAAGCGCGCGGTCTCCTTAGCGTCGACCTCCCCCCAGTAAAGAGGCGACAACAGAGTAGCCCAGAACACCACCCATTCGTCTTCCTGTCGGGTCCAATCGGCCATTTTCGTCACCACAGCATCGGGTTCTGCTTCGATGCTGGTGACGATAGCTCACCGCCAACTCAGAACTGTTGCCAAGTTGGTGACGTGGGCCGGCGGCCCCCGGCGAGCGACCGCTTCGAGGAAGGTGTTCGCCGCGACGAGCCACTTGAGGGCTTCTTGGAGCACCTGCTTTCTCTCTTGGGACCGATAGCGCGATGGCGGCACGTGCCAGGTTTGGCGGTGGAGCTGCGAGTCGGGTTCGTGCTCACGCACGAGCTGTATCATCTTGCCGGCCGTTTCGGGCATCGATCCGAGAAAGGAGATCCATCGCCAGAGAGTGCTGGGTACAAGGGCAGCGCCGCGACTGGCCAGGCGCGAGGAGGAGCCGCGGTCGTCGTATACGATCGACCGACCCTCGTGCCGGCACCCCTTGCGGTAGGATGCCTGAGAGTTCAGGCAGACGGTGGCGAATTGTTGGATCGTAGGGAGGGCGTAGCGGCGGTGCGGCACCGCGACTGGAACGGTGGGCAATCGGTAAACGTCTTGCCGCAAGCCCGGCATTTCCAGCGGACGACCCAAGACGGGATCTCTCGCACCCAGCCCTCGACGACAACTCGAAATGTGCGAGGACGAATCTGATGGCGGCGAAATCCCTGATTCTGGCCGCATCGAGGGCACGCTTGGGTGTATGGCGCGGCGGAGGCGGCATCTTGATTGATTTTTTCGTTATGGGCCTTGATTTTTTGTTCCAGGGAGCAGATCATTGGCAGCAGATTGTTGGAAGTAGGCCGTCGAACGGTCTACATTCAGGGGGGCGGGCGCTACGCAGCTGTCACTGCAGCCCGCCCTTTTTTGCTGCGCCGATCGCCCCCCGGGGAGCGAAATGAAACCAACCGCTTCGCATGCGCGAAAAGCGGGGGCGGGGTCTTGAGGATGCGCCATGCGGGGCGGGATTGGAAGTGGGGCAGCCCAGGCGGCGGGAGCGGGGCGGCCAAAGCGGCGGGCTCTCTGTCTCACGTAAAGTGACGCT
>RFHN01000244.1 GCA_003695835.1 Armatimonadota bacterium | reverse complement strand
TTTTCGATGGCGGTGCGCACGGGAATCAGGTTGAAGGTCTGAAAGATGTACCCGATGGTATGACAGCGCATGTACGCCAGTTCAGCCGGCGTCAGCTGCGCGATGTCAATTTGACTGATATAGACGGAACCCGATGTGGGTTTGTCGAGTCCGCCGATCATGTTGAACAATGTGCTCTTGCCGCTTCCGCTTGGCCCCATGATGGATACATAGTCGCCCTTGTGAATGTCGAGCGTCACGCCATCGAGCGCGCGAACGACGGTGTCCCCCATGCGATACTCTTTGACCAGGTCGCGAGTTCGTACGATCGGCTCGCGTTCACTCCCGCTCTCGCTTTGGCTCATCACACTTCCACCCTAAGCGCGTCGTTCGCCTGCATTCGCGCCGCCACGATGGCCGGAGCCACGGCGGCAGCCAAGGTCAGCCCAAGCCCTACGCCGAACGGCAACACGATGGCGTGGATCAGAAACCCTGCCGAAGACTCAGGCGCGCCCGTCCACAGTAATGCCACTCCCGCTCCGAAGAGGGCGCCCACGAGCGATCCCAGGCCGCCCACGAGGAGCGCTTCGAGCACGAACACCGTCGCGATAAAACGATCGGTTGCACCCAAACACTTCAACGTGCCGATCTCTCGATACCGCTCCACGACGCCCATGAACATCGAATTCGCCACGCCGACCGAGCAGAGCAACAAAGAGAAGAAGGCCAGCAGACGGAGCTTCGCTTGATCTCCACTCTCACCCGCGACACGTAGCGCCTGGAGGTAGGCGAAGAAAGCAACGCCCAAGAGCACACCGAACGAAGTCGCAATCTGGCGAACCAAACGCACGCGCACGCCGCTCCACGCGTGCGCAGCAGCGATGCGCAGAGGCGGGTCGGGTTGGCGGCGGATGGCTGAGTTCATGGATCTCCAAGAGAGATATACCCGCGCCGCTCCAACGTGGTTAGGAACGCGAGGAGCGATGCCTCCGCTTCCGCCTGCGTAATCCGAAACTCGTCCTTGAGCTCGATCGCGATCTGCCGAAGCGTCCTTCTCCCGTCACACAGCTTCCAAACATGGGAACCGAGTTCGTCCAACTCGACGGATCGTTGCGATGGAACCTTCAAGAGCGCGAACAGTCGGCCACGAAGACCGGACGGAGCGCGCGAGTCCTGAATGACCACTCTGCCCTCCTCCTCGTGCCATTCGACGCCTCTTGCTCGCGCCGGCTTCATCCGCAGCCATTGGCGCTTGTCCGGTTGGCGGCCTTTCCGTTTCATGGGAGGCACTCGTTTAGGTCCAGCAGTCTCCGAAGTCCTCGCTCCCTCAAAACCAGGATCTGATTCCGATCAGGTTGGTGCACGGCCAGACAGGACTCGCGGATGAGTCGCCCGATCTCCACGCCAACGACCCCCGCGGCTGCCTGCGTTGGGTTCCCACCGATCGCCTGCCGCGCCCAATCCACGAGCGATCCCTCACGGAGAAGGCGGTCCGCCAGACTCCACCTCTCCGCCGTGAGAGTCGAGAGGCGAGAGCGGAAGATCAGCCGAATGCGTCCGGCGAGAGGGTCCCAACGGTGAAAGCGAAACGTCTTGGGTAGACGGATCTGCAGGCCCAGGACCTCCCAGGGAAGGAACTCGCCGTCGGGGAACGTCAACCCCTCGATCTGCTCTTTTGCTTCCCGCTTGAAGGAAACTTCGGACGGTCCGGATCGCTCGACGAGAAAGACCCTCCCATGGCGCTCATCCCACAGCGCCGCGCCGTACCCCTTGGCGTCTCCATGCCATCGAAAGGCGGCGTCCTCCTGTTTGAATTGAATCGCTTTTTTCTGCTTTCTTGCACTCTTCTCGAGAAGAGTCAGGTAGCTCGAAACTCGCGCCCGAAGGTCGGGAGATTGCCGTGCCGTCTGCCAGCGAATCTGGAGGATTCCGATTCCGTCCTCCAATCGGACGTACCCTTTCTCGAAAGAACCACTTAAGACGGTCGGCCGCCAGGCGTCGCTGACCGGTAGCACGAAGCCCTGCCAGGCAAACCGGCTTGGAGGGCTGTTGCCCAGATTAAGACTGCTCGTCCTTGTCTTTGTCTTCGCTGCTCTCAACGGTGGCCTGGCGCTTCACCTCTTCCAGGGCGCGCTTGCCCTCTTCCAATCCGCGCTGGAACTCGCCGGCGCCACGTCCCAGCCCGCGCATCAGTTGCGGAATCTTGCTTCCGCCGAACAGCAGAAGAATCATGACCGCCACGATGAGCAGCTCGTTCATCTGCAAAAAGCCAACAAACAGGTCCATCTTTTTGAGTCTCCTTGGCGCGTTGCGCCTACCTGATTATACGCCGAGCAGCAGTCCTCGGCGCACTCAGCCTATTCCATGTCGTAAAATCCAACGAACGTGGACCAACAACAGTATCGGAAGATTCCGAGCGTCGCCAAACTGATAGAAGAGCCAGCCTTGGCGAGCTACCCTCATGCGTACGCGGTGGACGCAGCGAGGCAGGCGATCGAGGAAGCCAGAGAGCAGGCGACCCGTGGGGCGGAGATCTCGCCCGAGCAGATCCTCGAGCGGGCGGTGGAACACGCCGAGAGACTTCAAACGCCGGCCTTCGCCCCCGCCATCAACTGCAGCGGCGCCATCCTGAACACCGGGCTGGGCCGGGCGCGCCTCGCCAAGGCTGCGGTGGACGCCATCCAAGCCGCCGCCGATTCGCACTCGACGCTCGAAGTGAATCGACAGACTGGCGCCCGCGGCGATCGGCAAGCGGGGCTCCGCGCTCTTCTCTGCCGCCTCACCGACGCGGAGAGCGCGCTGGTCGTCAACAACAACGCCGCCGCTGTCCTTCTCGCCGTCAACACGATCGCACAGGGGAAGAGGGTGCTCTTGTCGCGCGGGCAAAGCGTCGAAATCGGTGGTTCGTTCCGGATGCCGGACGTGGTTCGTCAAGCGGGTGGCATCCTCGTGGATGTTGGATGTACGAATCGCACGCGCGTCCGAGACTATGAAGAGGCGTTCGACGAAGAGACCGGCTTGATCCTCCGCTGCCATCCGAGCAACTTCGTGCTCCGTGGCTTTGTCGAAGAACCGACAGTCAGCGATTTGGCGGCATGCGCGCATCGCCTGGGCGTCCCACTGTTGGACGACGTCGGAAGCGGCTGCTTGATCGAAACCGAGCGGTTCGGCCTCCCGCACGAGCCGACTCTCCGGGATTCGCTGTCGGCTGGAGCGGACCTCGTAACGGCGAGCGGAGACAAGCTTCTCGGCGGGACGCAAGCGGGAATCCTCCTTGGCAAGAGGGAGTGGATCGAAAAGATCGCGAAGAATCCGTTGGCGCGCGCGGTCCGAATCGACAAGTTGACGGCGGCGGGCCTCGAGGCGACGCTCCGACTGTATGTGGAAGGCCGCGAACATGAGATCCCAACGATCCGGTACCTCAGCCGCACTCCGGAGGCTGTGCACGCCATCGCCAAGGAACTCATGGAACGTCTTGCCCCGATCCCAACGCGCCTCGACCGCGGCGAAACGGAGGTGGGCGGTGGCTCCCTCCCCGGTGTAACTCTGCCAACGTCTCGAGTCGGGTTTCCGGGAGCGGATCCGGAGGCGCTGGCGCGAGCGCTACGGATGAGCCATCCGCCGGTGTTTGGATACATCCAAGACGACCTCTTCTGGCTCGATCCGCGAACGCTCGACGAGGACGAAGTGGACTTCGTCGTGGCGGCAGTTCGAGGGGCTCTCTCGTGAACGGCGACAGAGCGAACTTGCTCGTCCGCGCTCTTCTCCGAGCGCTGGATCTTTACTTGCCCGGTTCCTCGCTCAAGGCGGAGTGGGTGGCTGCCTTGGCTGTCGGCGTCGGCGAGCGAACAGGCCTCTCGGACGCAGAGCTGCTCGCGCTCCGCGTTGCCGCCGCTCTGCACGATATCGGAAAACTCGGCGTGCCGAAAACCATCCTCTCGTTGGAGCGACCTCTCACGACGAAGGAACTTCGAGCTGTGCGAGAACACGTGCTGAAGGGCGCGCAACTGCTCGCATCGCTCGCGGACCTCGAGGAAGCAGCGCCGATCGTCCGCCACCAGTATGAGCGTCCAGACGGCACGGGATTCCCCGACGAGCTCGCCGGGGAGGCGATCTCGATGGGTTCGAAGATCCTTGCAGTTTGCAACGCCTTCGTAGCCATGCGTACGCCGCAACCGTGGAGGGACGCTCTCGACGAGGAACGCGCCCTGGCCGAGCTCGAGCAACAGGCTGGGCGCGGTTACGACCGCGATGCAATCGCGCACCTGCGATCCATCTGCGGGTTGGTCCAGCCGGTCAAATGGGACTCGGAACCCTGAAGCCCATCGGTGGGTAGAAAGCGCCGCATGTTCCAAGAGAGCTTTCAAGAGGCGTGGCTCCGCCGCTTCGGCCAGCCGTTCTCGTGGGATGCGCCCCCGATCGAAGTCTTTCTCCGCCACCGGAGCGTGAGGGAGTTCGACCGTTCGAGAGAGGTGCCCGAGACAACCGTCCGAGCGCTGATCGGGGCGGCACAAAGTGCAGCAACCAGTAGTAATCTTCAACTTTATTCGATCCTCTCCGTGCAAGACCCTGAGCGGCGCGAGCGTATCGCACAACTGTGCGCGGACCAGGATCAGGTTCGCAACTGCCACTGGTTCTTCGCGTTCGTGGTTGACCACTATCGTCTCAAGGTTGCCGCAGAGGCTGCCGGCGAAAACCCTTCCGGCCTGGATTACTTCGAGTATCTGATCATGGGGATCGTAGATGCCGCCCTGGCCGCGGAGCGGATGGTATGCGCCGCCGAATCGCTTGGATTAGGGATTTGCTATATTGGCGCGCTCCGCAATCATCCGGACGAGGTGGCCCGTCTGCTGAAGCTACCGGAGCACACCTTCGGCCTGTTTGGTCTCTGCCTCGGTTGGCCCGCCTCGGATTGCAACGCGGAGATCAAGCCGCGCCTGCCCCAAGAGAGCGTTTGGTTCCGCGAGGAGTATCCTGAATCTGTGGATATTGGCGACTACGACGACCGCATGGTTGCGTTCTACAAGAGTCAGGGGATGAATCCCGGCGTCAACTGGTCTATGCGTTCCGGCCGGCGCGTGGACGACTACCACCTGAGCGGCCGGGAAGTCCTCAAAGACTTTCTGGCGGCCCGCGGTTTCGCTAAACGTTAGGCTCGGGAGCCTGGCGAGTCTTTGGCTTCGGTTTGGGACACCGCGCGAGGTACGGGCCTCGCTTGGACGAGCGCACGCGTACGAGCTCCGCGGCGATCGCGATCGCGATCTCCTCGACGCTTTCCGCACCGATGTCCAAGCCCATCGGACTCTGCACGGCATCGAACTCCTCGGCGGTGCAGAGGCCTTCGCCCACCATCTCCCTGCGAATGACTTCGCGTTTTCGTCGGCTGCCGATCATTCCCAGATACGCGCGCGGCTTCCGGATGACCTCTCTGAGGACCCTCGCGTCGTTGCGATGACCACGAGTCACTACACAGAGATAGGTGTCCTCATCCGTCGCCAAGGATGCAGCGTACCGCTCAGGGAGTAGATTCACTCGCTCGTCGCAATCGGGCAATGCCTCTTCCGTGAGAAGGTCGGCGCGATCGTCCACGACTGTAACATGAAACCCAAGAAATCTCCCAAGCCGAGCGATCTCTCTCCCCACATGTCCGGCGCCAAAGATCACCAAACGCTCGGGAGGAAGAATCGGTTCGAAGAACGCCTCTTCGGTGAGTACTTCCCGCCTCCGTCGGAGAGCCAGCCGCCCGGCATCTTCCGCCACGCCCGAACGGGGGAGGAACGATACGGCACCGGTCCTTAAGTCGTATTTGAGCAGGCCGTTCCTCTGTTCGAGGGCGGAGCGAAGCGCCGGTACGTAGTCAGCGGCGTTCGGCAAAAGAAGTACTTGCACGCGCCCGCCGCAGATCAAGCCGTCGTCCCAGCCGAAGTCGTCATCCAGTCGAAACTCCCGGAGGACGGCCTTCCCTGTCGCCATCGCCTCGAGACCGAGCCTACGACACTCCGCCTCCAGGCACCCGCCTCCGATGGTACCGAGGATGCGCCCGTTGCGCAAGAAGAGGCTCTTCGCACCAGGCACCTGGGGAGCGGAGCCGCTTCTTGCAACCACGACCGCCAGGCAGGCCTGAGTGCCCTCCTCGTGCAGTTGAACGGCTTGCTCCAGAATAGTACTCACGGTTCTTGGTACTACGGTACCTGACGCGTCGCCTGTTCCGTCGTGTGGTGCGAGCGGAGCCACCTGCTCGCCCCTTAGAGCACGGCCTCCATCACGCGCTCGGCGACTTCGTGCCGACCGAAGGGAGGCATCAAGTACACGCCGTCCGCGACGCCCGGCAACTTGCGGCAAAACTCCTGCGCGATCTCGATCCCAACTTCTGGGCCCTCTTCCTCCCCTACCTCGTGCATTCGCTTCCGCACCCACTCCGGAATCTCTATGCCCGGGACCTCGTTGTGCATGAACTCAGCGTGTCTGGCGTTTCGCAGTGGAAGACACCCGATGAGGATCGGGCGTTGCACTTCTCGAGCCACGGCAACCGCCCTTTCCACGTGCTTGTCCTCGAAGAGCGGTTGCGTGTAGATTAGGTGAGCGCCGGCGTCAATCTTCGCCTTGAGCCGGTCCACTTCCCTCTCGAATGCCTGTGCGGCGGGGTTGAATGCCACAGCAATCGTGAACGCACACTTTCGGCGGACGGTGTTGCCGGCAAGGTCGAAGCCCTGGTTGAAGCGGTGCAGCACGCGCACCAACCCGACGGAGTCAATGTCGAACACGCTGGTCGCCGCCGGGAAGTCGCCGATGCTCGCGGGATCGCCGGTAATCGGCAGTACGTTCCGAATACCGAGCGCGTGTGCTCCGAGTAGGTCGGCTTGAAGCGCGAGCAGATTCCGATCGCGACAGGCGACATGCATCATCGTCTCGATGCCTGCCTCCCGCTGTATCAGGTAGCAAACGGCAAGCGGCGCCATGCGCAGACGCGCCCGCGCGCCGTCGCTGATGTCAATCATGTCCGCCCCTTTGGCTTTCAGCGCACGGGCGCCCTCCAGGACGCGCGAAGTGTCCAGCCCACGAGGCAGGTCCAACTCGACCGTAATGACAAACTTTTGCCCTAATTTCCTGCTCAATTCGCTGGGTTCCGATTCGGGCAACGCCTCCTTCTCTACGCGTTCGCTGACCGAGACGACCGTTCGCGGCTTGGGAGCGCGCTCGCCGATGGCTTCCCTGAGGGCTCGAATGTGCTCCGGCCCGATGCCGCAACAGCCACCCACCACGTTGGCCCCTGCTTCGACCAATCGCGCGGCTGCTTGGCCGAAATACTCGGGGGTTGTGTCATACACGACCTGCTTACCCACGGTCTGGGGCAACCCCGGCGTCGGCATGGCGAAGATCGGCGTCTCTCCCGCTTGGGACATCCACCGAACGATCTCAAACATCCTTTGCGGCCCAACAACGCAGTTCGCGCCGATCGCGTCCACGCCCAAGGCTATCAGTTTTCGCGCGACCTCCAGCGGATACCCTTCCGCAAGCGTCTGCCCGTCCTCGATGAACGCCTTGGAGGCGACGATGGGCTTGTCGCACAACTCGCGCACGACCTCGACCGCTGCCTCCAGTTCGCTCAGATCTGCAAAGGACTCCAGAACGAACCCATCCACGCCACCTTCAAGAAGGGATTCCACGAGGACGCGAAATTCGCGCTGCGCCTCTTCGCGCTCGACAAGCCCCATAGGCACGAGGGGCTTGCCGCACGGACCGACCGCGCCCAAGACGACCCGGTCGGGACACGCCGCTTTCGCAAGTTGGGCGCCGGCGAGCGCCAACGCGCCCAACTCGCGGTCATCTACGATCGCAGGGAGCCGATAGCGACTGATGCCGTAGGTGTTCGTTTCGATGATATCGCAACCGGCATTGCGGTACTCTTCATGAACCTGCCGCACCAGGTCGGGCGCCTCAAGGTTTGCAAGGGGTGGAAGACGATCATCCCAACCGATCTGCCTGAGCCTTGTACCGATGGCGCCGTCCGCAATGAGAACCTTCTCGCGTGCTCGAGCGAGCCAAGACATCTCTACGTCAGCTCTCGGATCAAACTCTTCTCCGCATACGCTCGCTTGCTCACTTCGCGAGCGATCTCGCCTGCGGCTCTCTCGAATTCCGCCGTAGCGGGCGATTCCGGCCTCTCGATCACGATCGGCATCCCCGCGTCGCCGGACTGGCTCACCGTCGGGTCCAGCGGGATGCGACCGAGCAGCCGCGTATTGAACCGCTTCGCCACCTCTTCCCCTCTGCTGCGGCCGAAGATCTCGACCTCTGTGCCGCAGCCGGGACAGACGAACGTCGCCATGTTCTCGACAATGCCGAGGAGCGATGTGTTCATCCGCTTGAAGAGTTCGACCGAATGCCCCGCAATCTGCGACGCGACGTCGTGCGGTGTGATGACCAACACGACGCCCGAGACCGGAACCAACTGCGCAAGCGACATAGGCGCGTCACCCGTGCCTGGGGGGAGGTCCACCACAAGATAGTCCAACTCGCCCCAGTCAACGTCAGCGAGAAGTTGACGAACCGTTCCCGCCACCATCGGACCGCGCCACAGCACGGCCTGTCCCTCTTCGAGCAAGAATCCAAGCGACATCACCTTTACGCCGTATCGCTCGATGGGAATAATCTTTCCGTTCACGACGGCCGGACGGGCTTCCCGACAACCCAAAAGCAGCGGGATGGTTGGGCCGTAAACGTCTGCGTCCATTAACCCAATGCGGGCGCCCGACTGTCGAAGCGCGATGGCGAGATTCGCGGCAACAGTGCTCTTCCCCACACCGCCCTTGCCGCTCGCTACGGCAATGACGTTGCGGACGCCGGGAATCAGTTCAACGTCTTCCATGGTGTCGCGGACGCGGGCCGTCATTTCGACTTGGACCGTCTCCACTCCTCCCAGGGACCGAATGGCGGCCTCGCATTCGGCCTTCAACTCTTCTTTGACAGGACAAGCGGGCGTTGTCAGCTCGACTTCAACCTCTACGGAGCGCCCCTCGATCGCGACTTTTTTGATAAAACCCAGCGATACGATGTCGCGTCGTAGGTCAGGATCCTGCACCTGGCGCAAGGCTTCGAGCACGGCTTCTTCGGTAATCGTTTGCATCTTCTGCAGATTGTACCGAGGAACGAATGCGCCCCGCTTTACGGCTGAACGCTGTCATCGTCGGACTTCGCCGTTGGATCTTTCAAGAATCGCCCCAGCACACCCGTCACGCGACGCCCGAGCCACTGAGACAGGTCGTCAAAGACCGTATAACTACAAGGAATGACGAATAGCGTCAAGAGCGTGGACAGCGTCATGCCTCCGATGATGATCACGCCGAGCGGCGAGCGGAACTCCGAACCGCGCCCCAATGAAACGGCCAACGGCAACATCGCAAGGACCAGCGCCAGCGTCGTCATCAGAATCGGCCGCATCCTCGTCTTGCCTGATTCGATCAAAGCGTGGTGCCGATCGAAACCGCGGGCGCGGAGCGTGTTCGCGTAGTCCACCAGCAGGATCGCATTCTTGCCAACCAAGCCGATCAACATGATGATCGCAATGAAGCCGACGATGTCGAAGGGCTTGTTGGTAATCATCAAGGCCAAGAGCGCACCGACCATCGCTTGCGGTTGCGCCAACTGAATAATGAACGGATAAAGAATGTTGTCGAACAGAGCGGCGAGCACCATGAACACGAAAATGAGCGCCAAGAGGAACGCAACCGCCATGTACCCTTGCTCGTTCTGTTGGCTTTGGTTCTGCCCGAGCTCCTGCCAGGTCACGCCCGCGCCGAGATCCGTTTCGTTGAGCAAGCGCCGCAGGGTCACACCGGTGGAGCCTGCGACGTACCCCGGCAAGAGGTAACCGTAGGCGGTCACCTGTCGCTGGCGGTCGAGCCGCTCCACCTTGTCCTGTTTCACCGTCCGCGCGATTTCAGCGAGGTCTTTGAGCAGCACTGGCCGGCCCTGCTTGAACGTGATCGGCATGTCGCCCAGTCCGTTCAGATCCTTCCGAGCTACATCATCCAAGTTTACGCGAATATCGTATTCTTTTCCTCCCTCACGATACTTTGCTTCCGTGTTGCCTTCATAGAGCACACGAACGACAGCGGCCATTTCGGCCACCGACACATCGTTGTCCGCGAGCCGCGTCCGGTCTGGCAGCACGGAGAGCTCGGGTTTTCCTGGTTTCGAGGAAATGCCCACGTTCACCACGCCTTCGATCCCTCGAAGAATCTCCGCCACTTTCATCGCCGCCGGAAGCGCCTTGTCCGGGTCAAGGCTCTTCACCGCTACCTGGATGTCTCCTCCCACTCCGAACTGGCCGGCGTTGTACACGACGATGTCCGCTCCCGGAACTTTGCCAATCTTCTGCATCAGTTCCGTTTGAATCGTCGTCTGCCTGCGCGTACGGAGCCCTTCATGCTTCTTCCAAAACTCGATTACGTCGAGAAGCGCCTTCTTCGGCTTGAGAGTGATCGTAACGCTGGCGTACTGAGAGCCTGTGTTCCCAACACCGAACCCTTGCGCCGACTGCCGACCAACCAAGGATGTCACGTAGTCCACCTCCGGAATCTGCTCTGCGACCTGTTCAATCCGTTGAACGACCCCGAGAGTCTTGTTGAGCGAAGAGTCCGGCGGCATCGTGATGTCCACCTGGATCTGACCGGACTCCGATGTCGGGAAGAAGGTGAACAGGAACAGCGGCGCCCCCTTCATCTGCGTGAAGAAATGCCCGGTTACGCCGGCGAAGCTC
>RFHN01000243.1 GCA_003695835.1 Armatimonadota bacterium | reverse complement strand
CCCACGCGAGTAATGCGCTCGTCGTTGCTTGCCGTCACCTCCGGCCCGATCAGGTCTGCGCCATCAATCATGGAGCGGAACTTCAGGACCTGGATGGGTCGGTTGCCTTTTCCAGCTCGGCGGTGGCGAAAAAACACGGGGCCGGGCGAGTCTAACACGACCGCCAGCGCGACCACGAGGAACAGGGGCGCGAGCAGGACGAGTCCCACCGTCGCACCCACTACGTCTATCAGACGCTTTATGAAAGCAGAGAAGCGTCGTTGCGATGCCTCCGCCCGATGACCTGACTCACTCCCAAACCGCGCGTGCAGCGTTCGTCCGTGCATGATTCATTCCTTGTTGCCCCGCCGCCCTTCCATGGGCTCCGGCAATTATACCGGCTTCGACCTATGGACGCCTGACCGCCCTTAGCCGGTTCATCTCCTCACTTGACATAGTGGATGAGTGGATCATCCAGATCGTCCAGTAACATCACCGCAACGACGGGGTAGGGGCGCGACTTCGCTACCTCTCTTGCCTCGTCGAAGGTAACGGACTGGAGAACGAGGCCGGGGACGCTGGGTTCCAGCGCCTCCAAGGCGAACTGCAGAGCCGCGTTCGGCGTGCTAAAGCACGCCAATCCATGAACTCCGCCAAACCGGTAGCACCCGTAGCGACCTGTGGGCGGATGGTGCAGGACGATCACCTGCTCAGGAAAGTCCCGGTCCAGGCCGAGTATCGCGCGAGGAAGCGTTTTCTCGTCCACGTCGGTATTGTCGGCACGGTTGGGCGGGACTGGAGGGGCGCGAGGTCGGCACCCAAACGCCTTGGACTACTGTATACTGGAAACAGGAGGCAAGACCATGGCAGACCGAGTTTACGTATTCGACACCACGCTCCGGGACGGCGAGCAAAGCCCGGGCGTCAGCCTCAACGTCCAGGAGAAACTGGAAATCGGCAGGGCGCTCGTCGACCTGGGCGTGGACATCATCGAAGCCGGTTTCCCGATCTCTTCACCGGGAGACTTCCAGAGCGTCAACACGCTCGCAAAGGAGTTGAAGGGCGTCACGATCTGTGGCTTGACGCGGGCCGTCGCGAAGGACATCGAGGTGGCTGCGGAGGCGCTGAAGCCCGCCGAGCGCCCGCGGATTCACACGGGGCTCGGCGTCAGCGACATTCACCTCGAAAAGAAGCTCCGCATGACACGGGAACAAGCGCTGGAAGCGGGCGTCGCCGCTGTGAAGTTGGCGCGGCAGTTCACGGATGACGTTGAGTACTACATGGAAGACTCCGGCCGAGCGGATCCTGAATACGTGTACCGCGTCGCGGAAGCGGTCATCGCAGCCGGAGCCACCGTGCTCAACGTTCCGGATACTACGGGCTATAAGTACCCGGATGAATACCGCGACTTGCACCGAGGCATCCTGGAAAACGTACCCAATGCCCACAAAGCGATCCTCTCATGTCACTGCCACAACGACTTGGGCATGGCGACGGCCAACACGCTTGCCGGCGTTCTCGGCGGAGCGCGACAGGTCGAGGTGACCATCAACGGCATCGGTGAGCGAGCTGGAAACACCGCGCTCGAAGAGGTCGTTACCGCCATCAAGATTCGCGAGGACTACTTCAAGGTCTACACGAACATCAAGCACGAGAAGCTGCTACAAGTTAGCAAACTCGTGTCGCAGCTGACCGGCATGGTTGTCCAGCGGAACAAGGCCGTTGTGGGTGCGAATGCCTACGCGCACAGCAGCGGCATCCACCAGGACGGCGTCCTCAAGGATCGCTCGACGTACGAAATCATTCCGCCGGAGATGGTCGGCGCCGAACGCAGTGAGATCATCCTGACGGCTCGCTCCGGGCGCCACGGATTGCGACATCAGCTGATGGAGATGGGCTTCTCGTTCCCCGAGGATCGTTTCGAGAGAATCTACGAGGAGTTCCTCAAAGTGGCGGACACGAAGAAGCAGGTAAGTCGCGAGGATCTGGCGGAGCTGGTAAACAACGTAAAGTAATCCACCTCAGTCGGTGGCGGCGGTTGCCCAACCTGGTGGCACGGCAGCAAGAGCCGATAATGAGAGTATGAAAGCACGAGCGTGGAAACGCGTGCTCCTCGTCGGCTTCGCCCTTTGCGCGGCTTATCTCATGCTGATCTCGTTCTGGAGCCGCAGCGCCGGCGAAGCGTATCGGCAACGAGAGCTGGCGCGTGATCATCAGTTTCATGAAGCGGTGGAACGGGGCGATCGAGCCGCTGCTGCCTCGCTCGCAGATCGGTTGGTGCGGGAGTCTGAGCAGGATTTCACCGGAGAAGACGCGATGAGAATCGGAGCAGGGGGGTTGCTTCTCTTGCTGGTTGCGTACGGGGTGGGTGCGAGCGTCTATCTGCGATCGACGCGTACTGCATAAGCCGAGCGGCGAACTGCTGCGCTGCGTCGTCCTTAAACATGAGGCGAATGCCTCGAGGAGGGACGGTCAATGGATTCTTTGCAGCGCGGCTTCGAGAGAGTATGGGAGCAGATCGCCTTCTGGGGCCCGATCGTTCTGCTCGGTCTGATTCTGGTTGTCGTCGGATGGATTGTCGCGAAGATCGTCCAGGCGGCAGTATCAGCGATTGCTCGAAAGGCAGGGCTGGACAAGCCGTTTGCCCAAATGGCGCAGGACGCGGAGTTACCCAGCGTTCCCGAGAAGGCGCTTCCGTCCACGGTCCTGGGTATTGCGGCCTACTGGGTCGTCATGCTCATGGTCATTACGGGATTCTTGTCCGCAATGCACCTGGATGCAGTTGCCGAGCCTCTGACCCAGTTGCTCAACAAAGTCAGCACGTGGCTGCCGAACTTGCTGGGAGCGTTGATCCTTGCGATCGTTGGTTGGCTGGTAGCGACGGTTGTCCGGACCCTCGTCGTGCGCGGTTTGCAGAGGCTGAGCCTCGACGAACGACTTGCCAAGATTGGCGTCCAAACAGAAGAAGAGGCCGCGCAAAGCCGCTTTGCGACTATTCTTGGGAACCTCGCCTACGCGCTGCTTCTGTTGCTCTTCATTCCGACCGCGCTGGAAGCTCTGGGTCTGCGATTCGTCGCTGAGTCCGCCCAAACGATTGTCGATCAGTTAGCCGACGCCGTGCCGAACATCCTCGCGGCGATCTCCGTCATGGCCGTGGCCGCACTCATCGCGTTTATCGTTCGGCCACCTATCGTACGATTGCTTGAGGCAACGGGAGTGGATGCTTGGGGACGGGAGGTCGGGCTGACCCCATCGGAAGACGGAAAGGGCGTTACGATTTCCTCAGCCGTCGGGCACGCCGTCTTCTGGGCGATTTTGCTTTTCGCATTTCCTGCGGCTCTGGATCAGTTGGGCCTTGAGCCGATCGTCACGCCGCTGCGCAACGCCTGGGAAATGGTCGTGATGGCGTTGCCGCGCCTCGCGGCTGCAGTCGGGATCGGCGTCGGTGCGTACCTCTTGGCTCGAGTCGTAGGGCCGGTCGTTCAGCGCGTCCTTCAGTCGCTCGGGTTTGACAACATCCTCGGCCGCATTGGGCTGACAAAGATCCACGAGGCGGCCGTACGGGGAGGCGGCGAGAAGTGGCTCCCGTCCAAGATCGCCTCGACCGCCGTCGTCTTCGTGCTGTACCTCATTCTGGCTCAAGAGGCCCTCGCCGCCCTCGGCATGGACTACATGGCTGGAGAAGTGCGCAAGATCGTTGAGTATCTACCGAACCTTCTCGTCGGTGTTGGAATCTTCGGTCTCGGCCTGTACCTGGGCAGCGTGGTAGCAGGGATAGTCCGGGCTTCAACTTCTGCCTTGCCTTCCATCAACTCGGAATTGATTGCATCGGCGGCAAACATCGCCGTGGTCGTGTTTGCGACAGCAATGGCGCTCTCCCAGTTGCAAATCGGTGGTGCTGTGGTTCAGAACACAGTTTTGCTCATCGTCGCCGGCGCTTGTTTGGCCGGTGCCATTGCCGTCGGCCTCGGTAGCCGGACGATTGTGGAAGAGTTCCTGCGCGAGCGTCTGGATGCTGTCAGGGCGCCGGATGAGAGTGAGGCGTAGGAGGCATTTGATTAAAATGAGTTGGACGAGCCGCGTCTTTCCGCACCAAGCCGCCGAGCACGAGGGCTGAGCCGATGATGACAAGGTTCTTGACGATGTATTGCCCCTCAAGCGTCAGGTGAAAGACAGAATCCTGGAAGCACACTTGAGGCAGGAGAACCAGCGGCAGAAAGGTCCCCGGCATCTGTAACGCGAGAAGGGCGATGCCGACGCGAGTGAGCGCTGGAACCGCCAGGCACACGCCGATCGCCACCTCCCACCAACCGAGAAAAGGCACAAACCACGCGGGGTCGAACCAGTACACGGTTTTCGTCACTAACTCGGCTGCCGGGCTCGAGCCGACTACCTTGAGCGCCCCGAACCAGACGAAGACGATGCCCAATCCGATCCGCAT
>RFHN01000242.1 GCA_003695835.1 Armatimonadota bacterium | reverse complement strand
GCGTTCAACGCGTGCCGCCAAGACGAAGAGGGATTTCGCCTCCGCATGCGCGAGATCTTCGGCCTGGGACAGGCGTAGCGAGGAGATGCTGAATGAGTGTTGACACGGCTACGAAATCCAACGCGTTCTTCCCGAAGCGCCCGGCCGCGGCGCCCAAGATCTACGCCTACGAGGACACGAACCCTCAGTACGAGGGATTGCTGAAGGTGGGCTACACGACGGGCGACGTGCGCGAGCGCGTCGCTCAACAGTATCCGACGAAACGGCCGGGCGACCCGCCCTACCGCATCGTGCTCGAGGAATCCGCGATGCGCAATGACGGCACGACGTTCACCGATCACGACGTGCACCGCGTGCTGCGGAAGCGGGGGATTCCGAACCCGGAGGGAGAGTGGTTTCGCTGCACGGTCGAGGATGTGCGAGCGGCGGTGCTCTCTCTGGTCGAGGGCAAAGAGCTCGAGGAGCGCAGGACGCGAAACTTCCCCATGCGCCCCGAACAAGAGCGAGCCGTGGAGGTGACGGCGCGGTACTTCCAAGAGCGGATGGAGGAGGAGCCAAACAAGCCGCCGCACTTCCTCTGGAACGCAAAGATGCGGTTCGGGAAGACGTTCGCCGCCTACCAGCTCGCCAAGAGGATGGGATGGAAGAGGATCCTCGTGCTCACCTTCAAGCCCGCGGTGCAGAGCGCATGGGAGGAGGACCTCAAGACACACGTGGACTTCGAGGATTGGCAGTTCCTGGCAAGCAAGGACCTGCCGAGGCAAGGTGAGCCGGAGTATGAGAAAGACCGCCCCCTCGTGTGTTTCGGATCGTTCCAAGATCTTTTGGGCCGAAACCCGAGCACCGGCGGGATCAAGACCAAGAACGAGTGGATTCACTCGATCAACTGGGACATGGTGATTCTGGACGAATATCACTTCGGCGCGTGGGGCGAGAACGCAAAGGGGCTGTTTGGCGAAGAGGAACAGTTCGAACTGGACTTCGAGGGAGAGGAGCCCGAAGAGATCTTCGAGCGTGCCGGCGGCGAAGAGGCGATGCCGATCACGACGCGGGCGTACCTGTACCTCTCCGGCACGCCCTTCCGAGCGATCGCTTCCGGCGAGTTCATTGAGGAACAGATCTTCAACTGGACGTACGCCGACGAGCAACGCGCCAAGGCGGACTGGAAAGGTCCTGACAACCCTTACGCCTGTTTACCGCGCCTGGTGCTGATGACGTACCAGATGCCGGAGGAGATCCGGCAGATCGCGTTGCGCGGCGAGTTCGATGCCTTCGATCTCAACGAATTCTTCTCTGCGACCGGTCAAGGCGCGCAAGCGAAGTTCAAACACGAAGAGGAGGTGCAGAAGTGGCTGGACATCATCCGCGGCGCGTACTCCCCGACCACAGTGGACAACCTAAAGATGGGCGCGAAGAAGCCCCCCATGCCCTTCTCGGACGTTCGGCTTCTGGAAGCGCTCACGCATACGATTTGGTTCCTGCCTACGGTTGCATCTTGCCACGCAATGGCGAACTTGCTCAAGAAGCGGCAGAACACCTTTTTCCACGACTATCGCGTGATCGTCGCGGCTGGGCCGTCCGCAGGAATCGGCCTTGACGCTTTGCAGCCCGTGCTCACCGAGATGGATGATCCTCTCGAGACGAAGACGATCACGCTCACGTGTGGAAAACTGCTGACGGGGGTGACGGTGCGGCCATGGACGGGGATCTTTATGTTGCGCAACCTGGAAAGCCCTGAAACCTACTTCCAAGCCGCTTTCCGCGTGCAGTCGCCGTGGACGGTCGTGAACCCAGACGGCAAACACCCTAACGAGGAGATCATCCTCAAAGAGGAATGCTATGTTTTCGATTTCGCTCCCGACCGCGCCTTGCGCCTCATTGCCGATTACAGTTGCCGCTTGAACGTGGACGACGGCGTCAGCCCCGAGCAGAAGGTCGCCGAGTTCCTCGAGTTCCTGCCCGTGCTGGCGTTCGATGGTAGCGCGATGAAGCCCATTGACGCGCAAGGCGTCCTCGACATGGCGTTGAGTGGGACGACAGCTACGCTCTTGGCGCGCCGGTGGGAAAGCGCTCTCCTCGTGAACGTAGACAACGCCACGCTCAAGAAGCTTTTGGAGAACGAGGAGGCGTTGAAGGCAATCATGAATATTGAAGGATTCCGCAGCCTCAACAAGGATATCGAGACGATCATTGCGAAAGAGGAAGCGGTGAAGAAGGTCCGGCGCGAGAAGAACGAAGAGAAGTTGACGAAAGAGGAGAAACGGCAACTGACAGAAGAGGAGAAGGAGTATCGAACGAAGCGCAAACAGATCCAGGAGAAGCTGATCAAGTTCGCGACTCGCATTCCTGTCTTCATGTACCTGACGGACTATCGGGAGCAGACGCTCAAGGACGTTATCACGAAACTGGAGCCCAAGCTCTTCAAGCGCGTGACGGGATTGGAGATTCGCGAGTTCGAGCTGTTAGTGAGCCTGGGACTGTTCAACGCCGCGTTGATGAACGATGCGGTGTTCAAGTTCAGAAGGTACGAAGACGGCAGCCTGATCTACACCGGCATCAATCGTCACGAAGGCGAGCGCATCGGGTTGTGGAGCACAACGATCAGCCGAGAGGACTCTCAGATCCTCGAAAACAAGTCTTCGTGGGACGAGGAGTGACCTCACCCCCGCAATCGCTCGATGAGCTGTGGGATGGCGTCGTAGAGGTCCATCACCAGGCCGAAGTCGGCGATGTCGAAGATCGGCGCGTCGGGGTCGGTGTTGATCGCGACGATGACCTTGCTGTCCTTCATCCCCGCCACGTGTTGCGTGCTGCCGCTGACGCCGGCGGCGATGTAGAGCTCCGGTGCGACGATCTTGCCGGTCTGGCCCACTTGAAGGTCGTTCGGGGCGATGCCCGAGTCCACTGCGGCGCGGGTTGCGCCGGCGGCTCCGCCGAGCGCGTCCGCCAAGCCGCCGATGAGGCGTTCGAAGGTCTCGGCGTCCTTGAGCGGTCGTCCGCCGCTCACCACGACGCGCGCCTGCGTGAGGTCCGGTCGCCCGCCTTTGGCTTCGCTGACACCGACGCGTTGGGTCGAGCGGGGGGCGGGTGCGGGCTGCGTCTCCACGGGTGAATCGCCGCCACGTTGAGGGTTCTTGAACGCCGTCGCCCGCACCGTGGCAACGAACGGACCCGGCTCGACCTGAACCTCGGCGAAGGCGTTCCCAGCGACGATCGGACGGAGGAATTTGTGCTGGTCTTTGTCCAAAACCTCTACGAT
>RFHN01000241.1 GCA_003695835.1 Armatimonadota bacterium | reverse complement strand
GATCTGTCCATCAAACCGGAAGAGGTGAGAAATTCGATCGCAATCCTGGAGGCGGCTCGCAAAAGCGCTGAAACCGGCCGGGTCGTGGAGGTGAGCGCGTGACGCGAGGGAACTTGGGGGCCCGAATTGCGGTTAGAAGAGATATGACCTCGCTTGCGCAGCGAACCGTTTTCCTCTGCCTGATTCTTATCCTTTCTATCGCAGCCTTCGCGGAGTCCGCGAAGGTGTCGTTGAAACTGGATGCCGCACAGGCAAAGCCCGGCCAAGAGGTCTCCGGCACCGTTACGGTTTCCATTCCGGCGGGATTCCATGCCAACCAGAACCCTCCCAGCGAAGAAGGTTTCCTGCCCGTCGTCGTTTCCGTCGCGGAAGGCGGGGAGCTGGTAAGCGCCCGCTACCCGAAGGGCGTCAGGAAGAAGTTCGGATTCAGCGATCAGCCGCTCGCCGTCTACGAGGGGGTGGTCCAGATCCCTGTGAAGATTCGCTTGCCGGAGAGCGCAAAAGGGGAGTGGAAGGTTAAGGTCAATGTTCAGGTACAGATGTGCGACGACTTCTCCTGCTACCCGCCCGAAACCGTCTCGGCGGAACAGACTCTGAACGTCGCCGCTGCGTCAGAACCAAGGTCCGATCCGAAGCAAGGCGCTGAATCCGCTCCGACCAAACCGACAGAAGCCAAGCCCCAGCAGCCAACGAAGCCGGCCGCCCAAGCCGAGCAAGAGCCACCCGCGCCGCCCGCGCAACTCGACACGGAGGATTCAACAGAGCCCCCGTTCGACATGGAAGACGGAGCCGCGCCCGGAAACGATCCTGCGCTCGAAGCAGAGGCTCAAGCCTCGGGGTCGGTGGGTTCCTCTTCAGCGATGCCCGCCGCATCTCGCGCGGACGAAGTTCCATTAGATCAACAGGGCGCCGACAAGGACGACCGCGGGGTGTGGGCGCTGCTGTTGGCAGGTTTTCTCGCGGGCCTCTTGCTGAACCTCACGCCTTGCGTGTACCCGCTGATCCCCATCACGTTATCTTTCTTCAGTAACCAGGCAAAGGAAAGCACGGGCGGTAAGTTTGCCCTCGGCGTCTCGTACATGCTCGGCATTGCGCTGAGTTTTGGCATCTTCGGCGCGGTCTCGGTTCTTGTCGGAAAGGGCTTCGGAACGATGTTCCAAAGCCCATACTTCAATCTTGCTCTGTTTGCTCTTCTGTTCGCGTTGGCGCTCTCGATGTTCGGCCTCTATGAGATCCGCCTGCCGATGTTTTTACAGAAGCAGCTCCGCGGTCGCTCCGGCACGGTGGGCGCCTTCATCATGGGATCTCTTTTGGGCGTGGGTGCGGCCCCCTGCGGCACCGCGCTCATCGCCGCTCTCGCCGTCGTGGTGGCGGAAAAGCAGAGTTTCCCCCTCGGCATTTCCGTCTTCACCACGATCGGCTTGGGACTCGGGTTGCCGTATGTATTCCTGGCTGTGGCGGGCGCCCAGCTGCCGAAGTCCGCGGACTGGCTGACGACGCTGAAGCGGATCATGGGGCTTGTGATTATTCTGTTTGCGGTAACTCGGTACCTCGGGCCGGCGCTCCAGGGCATCGGCGGCGGTGTGTCGTACGTCGCGACGCTGTGGATCAACGCCGTCGCCTTCGTGGCTTCGGCCGTCTACCTGATCTGGTTCGACCGCTCGTTCACGTCCAAGATCGTCGCCTTGATCCGCACCTTTGCGATTGTGTTCATGATCTGGTACGGCGCCGGCTATGCTTACGACGCCCTCTCTCCCGCGCCCGAAGGGATCCAGTGGGAGAAGTTTACGATCGAGAGCTTCGAAGAGGCGCTGCGCTCCGGTCAGCCCGTCGTCGTGGACGGCACCGCGAACTGGTGCGCTGCCTGCATGGAGATCGAGCACAAGACGTTCACGGATCCGGACGTCATTCGCGCGATGAAGAACGTTCGCGCCTTCAAGATGGACCTCTCGACGGGCGTTGACCCCGCCTATCAAGAGATGACCCAGCGCTACTTCGGCTGGAAGTCCCTGCCTCACATTCGATTCTATGACAAAGAGGGCAGGCTCACGCATATTCAAAGCGAATTCCTCGGTCCGGAGGGATGGCTCGAAGAGCTGCGCAAAACGGGCGCGATACCGTAGAATCCGCACGGTATGCCGGTCAATACCGTTCGCGTCCGCGATGTCGTGGTTGGCGGGGGGCACCCAGTCCTCATCGCTGGCCCCTGTCTTGCAGAGAGTTGGGACGTTTGCGCGCGCGTCGCGGAAACCCTCAAACGGATCTGCGCGACGCTGTCCGTCCAATTCATCTTCAAAGCATCCTTCGACAAGGCGAACCGCAGCAGTCTCGAAACGCCGCGGGGAGCCGGAATGGACGAGGGGCTTCGGATCCTCCAGCGAGTCCAGCAGGAATTCGATCTGCCTCTAACAACCGACGTCCACCTGCCCGACCAAGCTGCGCCCGTCGCCGAGGTCGTAGACCTGCTCCAAGTTCCCGCCTTCCTCTGTCGGCAAACCGATCTGCTCCTCGCGTGCGCCGAGACGGAGAAGCCGGTCAACGTGAAGAAAGGACAATTCCTGGCCCCGGAAGACACAAAGAACATCGTGAAGAAACTCGAAACTGGCGGCGCCGCCGGCATAATCCTGACGGAACGGGGCACGACGTTCGGCTACCACACCTTGGTCGTGGACATGGCGGGGCTGCCCGTCATGCGGTCATTCGGTTGGCCCGTTTGCTTCGATGCGACGCACAGTGCTCAAAGGCCTGGCGGAGCGGGGAACCAAAGCGGAGGAAACCGCGACGCGATTCCGACTCTCGCCCGAGCTGCCGTCGCAGCTGGAATTGATGCGCTTTTCATGGAGGTGCACCCAGACCCGCCCTCCGCCCTCTCCGACAGCGCGACCCAATGGCCTCTCGATCAAGCCGAGCCGCTTCTGCGCCAGCTCTTGCGGATCTGGAAAGTCGTCGGTTAGCCGCCGAGGTCTTGCAGCATCTTCAAGATCTCCGCGTTGCCGGGGAACCGCTCCAGCGCGCCCCTTAAGACGGAGATGGCTTGCGCCTTTTTGCCAAGATCTCGAAGATATCCTGCATGTTTCAACACGTAGTTCGGCTCGTTCGGCAGCGCTTTGGACAGCAGCTCGAAGGCGCGAGCCGCACGGGTCGCGTCCCCCTCCGCCTCAGCCGCCTGTGCGTACACCTGTAGGGTCTCGACGTCGCTCGGCGCGAGCTCCACGGCTCGGTCCAAGGCTTCCAGCGCCCCCCGTCCATCTCCGGTAAGCGCCTTGGCGCGCGCGAGGCCAACGAACAGGGACATCTCTTCCGGGTGCTTCTGGGTCGCCTCGGTAATCGCTCGAATCGCCTCCGGAAGTTTCCGTTTTCGCGCCTGGCCGTCCACGAACGCCACCATCATTGGCACGGAGTACAGCTCTCGCCGGAAAAGACCCTCAGTGATTGCGATCATGCTCTCGTTGTCTTTCGCCGCTGCGCTCGCCTTCGACAGAAGTTGGAAAAACTGAAAGTTCTTATACAGCACGACGCTGCCTGGCTTGAGGAACTCGATCGCTTCCTTCGGGCGGTTGCGGTCCACAAGGATTCGCGCGCCCGTGAGATAGACATCCGGATTCTCCGGCGCAATTCGGGCCATGCGTTTCAAAACATCGTATGCTTCGTCGACCCGTTCGACGTCCGCAAGGTATTGCGCATGAACGGAAAGCAGCTCGACGTCCTCCGGCTTCGCCTGTTCGAGCTCCGCCCACATTGCGTCCGCTTTCTCGGGCTTCTTCGCCTCTCTATATTCCATTGCAGCGAAATAATAGGGCCCGGGCGATTTCTGTTCTTTCGCGAGCCGGATCCACTCCTCGGCCGCCTGTTCGTGTCTCCCCAGCCTTCCGAGCATGCGCGCGCGTCCCTTGATCGCCTCAAGATTTCCCGGCAGGGCTTCCAACATGCGCGTGTACACCTGCAGGGCGCCTTCAGGGCGGGTGGGCTCCTGAATCGTCGCCAAGAGCGACCAACCCCGCTCCGACTTCGGATACTTCTGGACGAGCGTTTCCAGCGTTCGGATCGCCTCCCCGTTCTCTTGTTGCTTCCGATACGCAAGAGCAAGATAGAGGTACAGCGCTTCCGATTCAACGCCTTGACTCAGCGCGGTCTTCAGTCGGGCGATTGGGGTCGAAGCGTCGCCGGCGCCCAAGAACGCTTGCGCCATGAGGGCGTACGCGTCTGCGTCGGTCGGCCTGATCCGAAGGTAGGCGTCGAGGACAACGCCCGCCTCAGCCCAGGAATCCCGCGCGAGAAGCCGCTCCGCCAGCGGCTTGTACGGCCGCGGATCGTTCGGGAGAAAGGCGATCCAGTTTCTCAATATGATTTCCTCGGCTGTCTGCTTCTTTTGGCTTCTCGCCACCTCGAGCGCAACGAGGTAGCTCTCGTCCCACTTGGGGGCGACGCGCAAAAGTTGGTCAGCCGAGCGCTCGGCCTCAGCGAAATTGCCCAACTTCAGATACAGTCTTGCTCGCGCCGCTTGCACTTCCGGATCGGCTGGCGCGGTTTGGGCCGCCTCGTCCAGCACGCGCGCAGCCTCTGCGTCTCTCTTGAGCTGTACCAGGCACTCCGCTCGAACTGGCGCGAGACGCGGCGCCTCGATCCCTCGTTCCAGGGCGGCGGAGAGGAAGTTCAACGCTTCCTCTGGTCTTTGGAGGGCAAGCAGGGCTTTCGCCTTGAGGATGGCGGCAGCGGGCTGGGTGGGCTGCGCAGCAAGGATCTCATCCGCCTCTTGGAGCGCCGCCTCAGCTTCTCCCGCCGCCAGCAGCTCCTGCCCTCGCGAGACGCGGATCTCCCAGCTCGTTGGAGAAAGGTCAAAAGCTTTCTGGTACAGGT
>RFHN01000240.1 GCA_003695835.1 Armatimonadota bacterium | reverse complement strand
GGGCTCTCCGGGGGCGCCGAAGTGCTCTCCAGAGCCGAGAGCGGGGAGAGAGCACGGGGGCTTGGTTGACAGCCGGGGGCTCGGAGAGGGCGCTCTGGAGGAAGTGGTTGACAGCGATCGCCTTGACCGGAGGGCTTGGGCTGCTGACCCTGCTGACCAATCTCTGAATCGTCTCAGAAAGGCAGGTCGTCGGCGTCATCTGCATCCTCAACCTCCGCCGAGCCAGAGAGGGGCTCAGGCTGCCCTGCGTCTGCGTCGGCTTGTACCGGAGGTGCTGGCGGGTTCTTCCACGCCGCGAAGTCTGGGTCCTGCGACTTCGGCACTGGCTTGGCCGTCGGTGCGACCACGCGAACCGGCATCGCGACGCTGCTTCCAAACACGACAGCCTGCTGTCGGGGCAACCCTGCGATTCGGTTTAGCTCCTGCTTGTCCAGCCACTCCCCCGCCGCCCCCACCGCTCGTAGGTCCTGCTCAGACGTGAGCCTGAAGACAGCCCACGTGCCGCACTGCGCGAGCACGGTCGCGGACATCTCAGCAGGGCGCTGCGTGCTAACCCATAGCGCCACTCCGAACTTCCGGCCCTCCTTAGCCAGTCGCTCGTACGCCAACATTTGGTGGCCACCCTCGTCCCCGCTTCCGACTGGTCGGAGATAGTGATGCGCTTCCTCCAGGACCAAGAGCGTGGGGTGCGTAGTGCCTTGCCCACGCCGGAACATCTCGAACGCGAGTAGCTCGAGCAAAGATCCGAGGACCATGGGAAGAAGGTCGTGGGCTACGTTCCTCAGGTTGACGATGTGCAGCTTCCAGCGGTCGCTCTCTCCCCCGAAGATCTGGTCTACCAGGTGGGATGACTCCGTCCCCCACTTGAGCGAGCCTTCTCGACACGGAGGACCACCCTCGACCTTGACCACGGATGTGAACAAAGGGTCCTCTGTGTAGCGCCGGATTCTTGTGACTAGTGGAGCCACGTTGCCATACTGAAACGCGTTTCTCTCAAGCCCGCTACGCCCTCGCTGCAAGCAATAGCTATCGGCCACGAGGCAGCCCAGCGCACGCATGTGGGGCCATTCCGTGGCGGCATTCCCAGCCTTCTTTCGCAGGATATTGATCGCCCTCGCGGCATCTTCACTGGGATTGGGCCTGCAGTCGTCGAAGAGCTCTGGCGCATTGCTGTCTGCCAGGCCAACACCACCGGCATCCGGAAACCATTTTACGTACGCCAAGCTTTCGAGAGCAAAGTTCAAGGCCGGCCGTTGCGTCTTTTCACTGGGGAGAAGTAGTCGGCCAAGGCCATGTCGGCCAAGAGCCACGTACGGGATTCGCAAGGTCGCATTGGGCCCACCCAAGGTCGTCACCTTGCTTTCATCAGGGCCCGCAGCGTGAGGAGCAAGCGCTTGCTCATACTCTCCGTTGATGTCGAAGACCACAATCCTGGCGCCAGGCAGCTTCAGTAGCTGCTGCACCACGGCGGCAGTGAAGCAGCTCTTGCCCTGCCCCGTAGCGCCAAGGACCGCCACATGCCGGCCTAGAAGGTCAGACACCGGGGCATCCAGCGACCCTCCGCCTCGGACATCCTCGCCAAGCCGAATCATGCAGTCACCGGGGAACCCCTGGCCGAGGATTGCCGATAGCTCCTCATAGGACAGGGGGAACGCCTCGGCGCCAAGTGCCGGGGACAGCAGCGAGTCAGCCACGAACCGCAGGCTCTGGCCTCGGCGGGTAATCGCGCCTGCGACGACTGCCTCGAGGTGTCTGAGCGGCTCACCGCGGATTGAGGTAGAGCCAACACCAAAGCGATGGGCCTCGCGTGGCTCAACGAACGAGAGCGACCGGACGCGGAGCACGAGGAGGCGCGTGCCACCGTCCACCCCGAAGAGACCTCCAACCTCAGTTACTCCAGAGATGCCGTCGCGATGTGACGCAAAGTGGCCTCTATGCGTGTCCTTCAGGTTGAGCGTGACCTTTGCCCCCTCGATCGACACAACGTAGCCGAAGGACTCCCGCCCGTTCACGGCGGACCTCCTGCTCCGTGTGGCGACGGCGATGTCCCCGCTCGGTACTGCTTTATCATGTCCCTGATCCGAGCTGCCTGCTCATCGTATATCGCCGGGTCCGGGAGGTGACCGACGAGCTTGTCGAAGTGGGCCTCTGAACCACCGCCGACGATGGTCACCTGCGGCGACCCGAGCTCCGCTACGCGCCGGATCCACTGCGTGCAGGCGCTGACGTCGAGGCGGTCGCCATCTCGACGGGCCTCTGGAATGTAGACGACGAGTTGGAGTGTCGGGTTCTGCAGAGCCGACACGAGAATGCGGTTGAGGTGTTCATCTGAGAAGGAGTAGCCACTTGTGATCAGGCAACTCTGGGGCCGCGCAAGGAACTCGGTGAAACGCCTGAACAGCTCTCCAAGGACGAAGCCAACAGTCTGCAGGTATTTCGCGGCGCTGGGATAAACGAGCTGGCCGGGGGCGTCGTCGATCTCGCCGTCGAGGAAACGGCGGGTATCTGGCCAAAGGACCGCTGTAGACCACTCCTCGACCGTACCGTCCTGCGCCGTTCTCCATGTCAAGGAGCCATGCAGCTTCGCGACGTAGACACTGTATGTGCCGAATCTGGCTTCGCCACGAGCCAACATGTTGCGGTACCCGAGATCGAAATTGTGAGGCGAGAAGATCCGGCGATGCAAGCCATCGAAGCCGTTGGTGACCTTGATGCCAATCGTTTCAGCTGCCCATTCAACGGCGAGGTCGTAGTTCGTCGTGAACACCCAGGGCGACGGCTGGCCGGGTTGACGGGCTGCGGTCAGCTTCTGAAGTAATCGCCGGTGGTCCGCCAACTCGCTGGAATCGAGGCCAACGGATGAAGGTTCCTCCCACCACTTCTGCTGAAGCAGCGCCGCGCGGACTACCGCACGATGGAGATCCGCCCGAACTCGACGCAATTTTGTGAGTTTCCGCGGGCGACCAACTCTCTCCCATTCGAGCCTCGTGATCTCCAACGCATCAGCGAGTTCCTCGACGTTGGTCGTCTCCTCGTCCGTCTGCACGAAGCCCTCGCCAGCGAGCCACTCTGCCGAGCTTGGATAGGTGGTCGTGAAGTGCTTCCACAAAGCCTTCATCGTCATGCCGCCCAAGGCCCCCAAGGAAGCCCCAGCTCCTAGCAGCACGCCAACGTTCTCGAGGCGGACTACCGCAGCCAAATGTGCTTCGAGATCGTCTGGGGAGAGCCACTGGTTCCCCCGTCGTGCGCAGATCGCAGCGGCCGATCCAACGTCCGGAGGCGGTACCTGTGGGCTCCCCATTGTCACGCACGTCCCTCGCGTCTCATCCGCCCAGAACTTCGCTGCCGGACGGCACTTGCACAGCATCTATTCATCAGGCTGCGTCTCCGTCTCCACCGGGTCCAACGAGAAGCTGCTGGGCACCAGCTACGGTGGATGCCCGCTCAACCTCGCGGACCAGAGAAGCCAGCGAAGAGAAGCTACCTCGGTCGAAGATGAGCTGCGGGACCTTCATGTACTTCCAGGTCTGGCCGGAGACGGCGGACACCTCGTTGCACCAGCGCGCCATCTGTGCGTCCTTGGCGGCGACCTCGACATCCTCCCTGCCCTTGGTCTCGATGATCCAGTTGACGGGGCCGTCGTCGGTTGTCTGCACGACGACGAAGTCGGGGTAGTAGGTGCCGATGGCTCCGCTGCTCTTCAGGTACTGAACATGGAAGCCCGTGAACCACTCGGCGAGCTCGGCGAAGCGATCGACGTCTTCAGCGCGATCCAGGAACTGGGCGAAGCGGGCCTCGAAGTTGTTGTAGCAGGCGACCACGTTGAAGATGGTCTTGTCCGCCGTGGTGAAGTGGCGGCGCCAGGTGAACTCCGGCGTCTCAGAGAGCCGGTACGGTTCGCCCACCACCTCGAGCGAGCGCTGCTCTGTGGTGAGCTCCCCGATGCGCCGCGCGAACACGCTCGCGACGGCTTCGAGGAGATTGCCGTCGTTCAGGGCTCGCCGGACCGCGACGTCGTCCAGCTCGACGCGGCCGCCGAAGCAGCGGTCGCGCACGTAGCTCCGGACCTTGGGGTAGAGCACCTGAAAGCAGTTCGTAGTGATGCGTGCCTTGCGGATCACGCGATTCGTCAGCGCGGACAACAGGTTCTCGATCGGCGGGACGTTCTCCTCGTTGAACTCGACCTCGTCTGAGTGGACGGTCACGCCAACGATGCCGTGCTCGAGCTTGATCTTGCGCTTGAGGTCCGCACCGAGCTCCTCTTCGTCCGCCAGGGGCTTGAAAGACTCCGGATCGACCACCTCGATGTTCTTGTAGGCGCGCTCGAAGAGGGCACTGGTCCGCGGGATCTCGATGTCGAGGTGCGGCCGGTCGGCGACCGGGTAGACCCGTCGGCCCGGCTTCGGCGGCGTCCGGGACGTGGCGACTCCGAGCCCTTCTTTCTCCAGCTCTCGGACAAACTCCTCAAAGGCCTTGGTGCCGATGAGCTCCAAGATCTGCGTGTTGTCGCGAGGGATCCGGCGCATGAGACGCAGGCCGCGACCGATCGCCTGCTCGGGGAGGATGTTTGCCTTCGCCGTAAAAGGGCGGAGGCCCAGGATGACGCTCACGTTGCGAACGTCCCAGCCCTCTCGGAGCATGAGGACCGACACGACCGCTCGGTACCGGCTGCGACCGGAGTCAATCTCGCGGGCCGCCTCGCGCGCCTTGTCGAGGTCGGCCTTGCTGATCTCGCCCTTGTTCTTGCCGGAGCGGTTGACGTGGATCGTGAGGACGCGCCCCTTGAGATCGGCCTCCCGCTCCAGACGCTCTGCGATGGCGTCGGCGTCTCGCGTGTCCTCTGCCATGACGAAGAGGATGGGCTTCTCGCCGACGGCTCCGTAGTCCTTGACGTGCTCGCGCCACCTCGCGACCCCAATCGTGATCCACTCGTTGTAGGCGTCGCCGGCGTCGCCGTGGGCGTACTTCGTCGGGTCGGGTCGGTCGGTCTGGTGGATGATGAGGGGCGTCTTGACGATGCGGTCCTCTACGGCCTGTGCGAGCGGGTAGTCGACCACGATCCAGGGAAAGAAGGTGCCGTTCTGGTTCTTCGGTGTGGCGCTGAAGTCGAGCCACGCGACGAGGCCACCCCCGTCACGCCTGCGCAGGTTGTCGTCCAGCGTAAGGAGGGCCTCGTTCCACTTGAGCTTGTCGTCATGGACGTGATGCGCCTCGTCGTTGAGAACCATCAGGTTGGGCAGCCTCTTGATCCTCTCGAGCATGGGCTCGCTCGAATGGATGTCCCCCTTGGGAGCAGGTCCCAGAAGCGCGGCCACCGGGTTGATGGGCTCGTCGTCGGACTCGTCCCGGTCGTAGATCTGCTGGATGTTCGTGACAAAGAGGTTGCCGCTGGCCCGGGGGCTCGACGCGTCTCCGCGAAGAATCACGTTGAGCTTCCACTCCGGCTTCCACTCGGGTGGGATGATGGGGAGTTCGTGAAAGACCTTGCCGCTCTCGAAGTCCTGGCGAAGTCGCTCGAACACGATGACGTTCGGGGCCACGACGAGGAAGTTGTCCGCAAGGTCGGAGCCGTCTTCGAAGCGGCGATGGAAGTAGGACCACGCGATCACCAGCGCCATGACCACGGTCTTGCCGGATCCCGTGGCCATCTTGATGGCCATCCGAGGCAGGTCTTCCCGCGGGAGATCCTGCTCGACGACCTGGCCCAGCTCGGGGACGAAGCGCCGGACCTTGCGATCGCCGCGGGCGGTGATGCCCAGCTCGAGCTGGCCGGTCTCCGGCTCTTCGTAGAACGACGTGATCAGCTCGTAGCAGTCGCGAAGGCCCTGAACCTGGTGGAGGTAGACGAGAGTCTCCATGGCCTCGCGTTGGCAGAAGTAGTAGCGGAAGGGACCGGTGGGTAGCGCGTGGTCCTCGTCGAACCAGAACTGGAAGAGCCGGCGGGTCGTCTCGGTGGCGCCCGGATAGCCGTCAGCTCGCCACTGGTCCACCGCGCGCCTGATGCGGTTGACGAGCAGCGTCTTGCTCGGACGGCGGCCCTCTGCGATTCCCCACTGGTTCGGTCCCTTCTTGACCAGGTGGCTCGACGGAGGGGTGAACGGGTTGCGGTCCGGGATCTCCGGCAGGTCGATGTCGAGAATGCTCGTGTGACGGTCTGCGCTAGTCATGGCTACTTCGCCTTCCACGAGAGCAGGTGGCTGGTGTCGTTGCCGAAGATGTCGACGACCTTCACGAGCACGCGGTAGGTCCCCGGCTCGTCATAGGTGTGCTCGGGCGTCTCGAGCGCCAGCGTGCGGTCCTTGCGCGTGCGGTAGGTCTGCCACTGGTTCATGAAGGTGTCGTT
>RFHN01000239.1 GCA_003695835.1 Armatimonadota bacterium | reverse complement strand
GTTGTCCACCACAGCGTACATCACATTCGGCTTGCTTTTACAGATCGTCACTCCCAGCCGCCCGACGTACTGTCCTTGAGGCAGGCCGCCAGTCAGCTTGGTCCACGTGTCCCCTCCATCCTCGGATCGGTACAGGCCGCTCCCAGATCCGCTTTCGAGGAAGTTCCACGCCCGTCGGTCGCGTTCCCACATGCAGGCGAAGAGCACGTTCGGATTCTCCGGGTGCATGACGAGGTCAATTGCGCCCGTCCGCTCGTTCACCTTCAGCACGTGTTCCCAGGTCTTTCCGCCGTCCTTTGTGCGATAGACACCGCGCTCCTCGTTCCAGGAATACAGATGCCCGATTGCGGCGACGTAGACGACGTTCGGGTTCTTCGGATGGATGATCACCCTGCCTATATGGTGCGATTCCTCCAGTCCCATGTGCTGCCAGGTTCGACCGCCGTCCTCCGACTTGAAAACGCCGGTGCCCGCGTAGGAAGTGCGGCTGGAGTTCGCTTCGCCGGTCCCGACCCAGATTAGCTTTCCGCCCGGCCCCCAGACATCTATGTCGCCGATGCCGAACGCGCTCTCGTTTTCAAAGAGAGGCTCCCAAGTCGTTCCCATATTGGTAGTGCGCCAAAGACCTCCCGTCGCGAACGCGATCAAGAGTCCGCCGGGTTCGCCTTCCGGCACGGCGATATCCACGATACGCCCCCCTTGAATCGTCGGCCCGACGTTGCGGAACAGCACCTGACTGAGCGGCGACTCTCGCTCCATCTTGAGACGAAGCTCGTATCCCTGCATTCGCTCCTGCGCCGACATGCCGCGGACAGGCTGGTGATACGTGCGCAGCTCTTGCAGCTTGTCCATCTGTTGGAGTGCGATGGCGAAAAAGGCGAGCGTCCCTACCATGGGTCGCATTATACTGGCGGCGCAGAGAGGTCCTCCCACTCCACGCCGGGGATTTCCGCGAACCGATCCTTCATCACCGCGATCGCTTCAGGATTGTTGTCCACGAGCAGGAATCGGCGCCCCAGCTCATGCGCCGCGACGCCAGTCGTGCCGCTGCCGGCGAAGAAGTCCGCAACCAAATCGCCCGGATAGGAACTTGCCGCCACGATCCTTCGGGCGATGGCGAGCGGCTTCTGAGTCGGGTAGCGAGTTCGTTCCTTTCCGGAGGTGGGAACGATGGTGTTCCACCAGACGTCGGTGGGCAGCTTGCCCCGTCGAGCCTTCTCTTCGCCGACCAGCCCGGGGGCGAGGTAGGGAATGCGGTCAATCTCGTCGCGATTGAAGATCTGCAAGCCGGGCGTCTTGCAATACCAGAAAATCGTATCATGCTTGGGCGCCCAGCGGCGCCTGGGGCGGCCGCCGAAGTCGTACGCCCAAATGATCTCGTTCAGGAACGAACGTTCGCCAAAGATGTCGTCCAGAAGCAGTTTGCAACGGTGGGCTTCGCGATAATCAATGTGAAAGTACAGAGATCCGTCTTCCGTCAGAACGCGGCGAATCTCGACGAGCCGTTCTTCGAGAAACGTGAGATAGTCGTCGAAGCGATCCGAATACGCCGCTCCGGCCTCTTTGCGCGTCCGGTATCGCCTTCCGCCGAATCCCGTGCGATCGCCCGCTTCGTCACGCTCCACTCGAATCCGTTCCCGTTTGCGCACGGCTCTCGTGTTGAACGGTGGGTCAATGTAAACCAGGCGGATGGACGCATCGGGCAGCGAGCGAAGGACCGTAAGGTTGTCCCCCAGCACCACGCGCCCGGTCGCCTTCATGCGTGGAAGTATAGACAAGACATTGACGAGGGCCGACGCCCGCTCCATAACGCCAGGGAGACCCAACGGAATGCAGACTGAAACGAAATACCAAGAGCACGAATTGCGACAGGTGCGCGCGGAAGCCGCCGCCCTTGGGCCGGGCTACCGTGGCAAGCGGGCGGAGATGAGCGACGACGAGCGAGTGGCACAGGCTCGGGCGCTGCTCGAAAAGTGGGAGGAATTCGACCTCGGCGAACCACCCGACTACCTCGTTCGCCTCAGCGAGGGAGAGTTGACGCAGTGGTTGGAGCGACGCGCGAAGCTGTTCGAAATCGGAGAATTCGAAGACAAGGGGCTCAGCGTGAGGGAAGAGGACCTGCAGCGCCTCGCCCAAAACTTCGAGTTTCCGGTGAACGTCCTCATCGAACACGTCGAAAACCCGCTCCGACTGGGCTACTTGACCTCCGTGGAGGCGCTCGGCCCCGAGCTGTTCGGAACGCTTGCCCTGACGCCCGAGGCGAACCAACTGCTGGAGACGAGCGGCGCGCACGCCTTGAGCCTGAGCGTGAGTCGCGATCTCGATCGCATCTACGAGGTCAGTATCGTGGGCAATCCGCGCGTCCGATCCGCACGGCTGTTCTGCGAGAACTTTCGGGCCGACGGGCCGGCGCCTCAGGCCTCTCGGGAGCGAGAGCTGGAGCAAGAGCTGCGGAGACGAGAGTCCGAGGATGCGGTGGAGAGGCTGATTCGCGCCGGGCAGCTGCCACCCGCGGCTCGGGACGCTGCCGTCGCGTTGCTGTTCTCGGCGGACGATGGCGCGAAAGAGAAGGTGATGCGGCTCTTGGAATCCCTGCCGCCTGTTTACTTCAGCGGCGAGTTGGTTCCAGGCGCGCGCGCCTCCGCCTCGACCGCTACGCCGGAAGAGATCGAGTTCTATCGGCGAGCGTTCCCCGAAATGCCGCTGGAAGAGATCCTGAAACGAAGGGAGTCATCCCGATAAGATCAAAAAGCCGGCCTTTTGCAGGCCGGCTTTCTTCGTTCCGCGGTTTGCTGGCGGACTATTCCTTGCGTCGTCGCCGAGCGAGAGCCGCCAATCCGACGCCGAGCGCGAGCAACGTCGCCGGTTCTGGGATCGGATTGTAGTACATCAGCCCAAGCAAGTTGCCGGACCCCGTCGAGCCGATCAGCGTGGCCTGTCCGGTGTTCATGTCCACCGTATACAGGTTGTCCGTGCTGTTGTCAATCAAGTACATCTTGCCGTTGTCCCAGTTGTACGCCAGGCCGTTCGGGTTCGTGGGACCATTGAGCGGGCCGACGAGCGTCACGGTGCCGTCGTTGCGGTTCATGATATAGAAGCTGTCGGTTCCGCTGTTGGTCGAGTACATCACGTCGGTATCGCTGTTGTATCCGAGGTTGGTGAACGAGGTGAGGCCGGAGGTTCCGATCAGGGTCGCCGCTCCGGTGTTCTTGTCAATGCGATACAGGCCGTTGTTGTGCGAGGACGCTCCGTACAGGATGCCGGTGCTGTCGTCGTACTCGAGGCCGTGCATGACGATGGACGAATCGCCGTAGGGTCCGATCAGCGTGGCCTGTCCGGTGTTCAGGTCGAGGGTGAACACGGAATCGAGCGATGTGGACGTCAGGTAGATGATGTCGTTCGCTCGATCGTAGGCGAGGCCGGCGGTGATGCCAGCGTTGGAACTGACGGTGCCGATGAGCGTCTTCGTGCCCGTGTTCATGTCGAGTTCGTAGAGCGAGCGATTGCTGTCCACGGCAATGAGCCGCCCCTGTGCCAGGGCGCTAACGGAAACAATCGCCGCCACTGAGAGAATCAGCGGTTTCGTAATGTTTCGAGACTTCATTTTCTTAGCTCCTTTCGTGAATCGGGCGTGGGAGTAAGACTCGCACGCCTGCCTCAGTTTACTCCAACTTTCAAGGACCCGACGCAAGTGACACTGGAGGGCGCCGCCGGTTACATCCCCACGCGTGTGGGGCGGATAAGACGTCCTGAAAGCGGTGTACGAGCACGGCGCGTTACATCCCCACGCGTGTGGGGCGGATGTCCAACGCATCGGCAGCGACTCATTGTCGTCATCGTTACATCCCCACGCGTGTGGGGCGGATGCGGGTGTATAGGGACCTCCCGTAGCCCTATACAGTTACAT
>RFHN01000017.1 GCA_003695835.1 Armatimonadota bacterium | reverse complement strand
TCTGCGCTCGGTGGGCGAGGAACTGGAAGTCGGCGCCATGCGATTTCAAATCTTCTCCGTCCTGCACGGCCGGATGGAGGTCCTCGGCGTTCGGGTCGGCGGCTTCGCGTACGTGACCGATGTGAGTGAGATTCCGCCCGACTCGTGGCCGTTTCTGGAAGGCCTGGACACCCTGATCCTGGACGCGACGCGCCGAGAGCCGCACCCGACGCACTTTCACTTCGACCGGGCCGTGGAGGTCGCCGCGCAGATCGGCGCCCGACAGACGTTTTTCACTCATCTCTCGCACGATTACGACTATGAGACGACGGTGCGAGAGTTGCCCGATGGGGTATCTCTTGCCTGGGACGGCTTGCGGATCGCAGTCCAAGCCTAAAGATTCGCGCTCTTCGAGCCGAGAATCCGATTAGGCGTCCCAGTACGGGGACGCGAAAAGCTCACGTAGGTTTCGAGGGATGAGGGAACGAGGAAGTGAGTACTCGAATGGAGGCGCGTTATGCCGAAGTTGATCGGTTTGCTGTGCGCACTGGTCGCGTTGGCGGCGTGCGTCCTTTCGGGAGTCGAGCCCTTGACCTCTGTGCTTCGCGCCGTTCTGGCTTTTGTGGTCGGAATGGTGGGCACTCAGATCTGGTACGTGTTTTTCGCGACTCGGATTGAATATTCTAAGGAGGAGGAGAGAGGGCAGGGAAGCTAACCCTCTACTTGGAGCGGCATGAAGACGGAATATCTGGCTGAGGGCGACTTGGGGCTGGCGTGGCGCCGATGGTTGACCGATGAAGACATAGAGAGTCGTGACCGCCTCGTGCGTCATTACTCGTATTTGGTGAATATCACCGTCAATCGAATTGTGAGCAACGTTCCTCCCGGCTTGGATCGGGAGGACTTGGTTTCTGCGGGCTTGATGGCGCTGATTCGCGCCGTGGATCAGTACGACGCGAGCCGCGAGGTGAAGTTCGAGACATACGCCATCTCGCTCATCCGCGGCGCGGTTCTCGAGCTGCTGCGGAGCGAGGATTGGGTTCCACGCTCGATTCGCGAGCGCCTGCGGGCTTTGGAGCGATCCGCAGTTGCTCTGCAAGCGGAGTTGGGTCGTCCGCCCACGGATGAGGAGATCGCTGCCGCCCTCCAGATTTCGATGGAGGAGCTGAACGAGCTGCAGGTGTACGCCTCTCGCCACGGCGTGATGTCTTTGGACGAGATCCTGCTGGGCAGCGAGTCGGAGGAAGGCGGCAGCCTGATGGACCTCTTGGTAGACGAGGATTCCGATCCGGGAGCTTCCACCGAATCGCGGGAACTGCGCCGCCGCCTTGCCGAGTGTGTGGACAAACTCCCGCCGCGGGAGCGGCTGGTAATCGCCTTGTACTATTACGAAGGTCTGACCTTCCGCGAAATCGGAGCCGCCCTGGGTGTGTCCGAGAGCCGAGTCTATCAGCTGCATGGACAGGCTGTCTCTCGGATCCGCGGGTGGATGATGGAGTGAGTTCATGTCGGATGGCGAGCTCCCGCGCATCGAGCGCGCCGCGGATGTCGGGTACCGCGTCCAGCGCACTGCTGGTACGGGAGAGAACCGCAAGAAGAAGCGATCCCCGAAGGAAGACGGGGATGTGCTGGAACTGGGCGAGAAGGAAGAGGAGCCGGTCGTGCTGCCCGCGGATGGCGAGGACGAGGGCGAAGACGGCCTCGACCTGCGCGTTTAGATAGGCTTCGTTTCCCTCTGGCCCTACCCGTTGAATTCGGGAAACTTCTCCGTCCTCGGGCGCGCCATGGCCCCGGAATTGCTGGGAAAGACACCAAACCGTACGGGTTTCGGGCGCCTCATCGAATGTATACTGCTCGGCCTGCGTATGGAAACGTTGGAGGAAACGGTATTCACGATGAAGATACGAGCGATTTCTGTTTTGATTGTGGCGGCGCTATCCGCCCTGTTTGTTGGCTGCGGTGGAGGCGGTGGCGACACCGCCGTCATTGCGACCGTCAACGGCGAAAAGATTACGAAGGAACAATACGTCAAGAAGCTGGAGACGATGACGTCGATCCGGGCGATCAACCCGACTCAGAATCCGGTTCAGCCGGGTCAGGCCGGTCAGGTGCAGGTGGCGGATTCCTTGGCAAGCCAGGCGTTGTCGAGCCTGGTAGATGAAGTGTTGACGCTACAGACCGCCAAGGACGAGGGCGTTCTCCCGACCAAAGAGGACGTAGACCAGGAGCAGCGGCTAATGGAGTCGCTAAACCCAAATTACGTGAAGAATCTGAAATCCATGGGGTTCACGTTGGACGAGATTCGACGCCAGCTCATGGTCCGCCTGGCGGAACGGAATCTGCTGATTCGCGGCGTTCCCAAGAAGTCGCTGGCGGATGCCAAGAAGTACATCGCCGAGCACCCAGAAGAGTTCACGGTGCCGGCGATGGCGCGGATCCGGTGGATCGTGTTGGAGGACCCGAACTTGCGAGACGACGTGGATAAGGAGCTCGGATCGGGTGTTACGTTTGGCGCTGTCGCAGGAAAGTACAGCACGGCCGTGAACGCTCGCGCGGAGAACGGGGCGTTCCCGCCAGGAAACGGGCCTCAGCCGACGCCGCAGGTGATTCCCGACAACCCGACCAACGCATTTTGGAAAGCGGTCAAAGACACGCCCAAGGGACAGATGACCGGGTGGATCGAGCTCGAGGGTAACGGCAAGAAGACGTACGTGAAACTCTTGGTCGAGGACAAGACGGAGAAGAGCGTGCGAAAGCTCTCGCCCGCCGAGGAAGAGATGGTCCGTCGGGCGCTGGAGGAACGAGACGCTCGGGATTCCAACGACTTGACGAATCTATACCTCCAGAAGCTGTTGAAAGCCAAGATCGAGATCAACGTTCCCTATTTGAAGGCGGCCTGGGAAGCCCAGTTCCAGCGGATCAAAGAGCGCGCCGCGAGAATGGAAGAGAAGATCGGTTCGGCTCCGCAGCCGTCCGCACCGGGACCGGAAAACCAGTAAGGGGAACCAAACCGACCCGTGGAAGGCCCGCTACGAAGCGAAGCGGGCCTTCAACGCGTCCACGAGCATCATAACGTCTTCGTGGGTCATCTCGCCGTCGTCCACGAAGGGCTTGAGCAGCGATTCCAGCTTGTCGTACTCGTTCCAGAACAACGTGACGAGCGGCGGCTTGGACGCGTCCAATTCGCACAGAGAGAGGCGGACCGTCTTCTGGTGGGGCGAGTAGTCTTTGAGCCCCAGACCAATCTCCACCAAGTCAGGGATGGACGTGTAGACACCCGTTACGTCGCTGTGACCTTCATCGTCGAGTTGTTCAGTAACCCAGTAGATTCGTCGAAATTTCATCGTTTGCCTCCCGCGCGTTTTCGCTTGGGCTTAGTTTTGAGATAGGTGTTCAGCCAGTCGAGAATCGCCTCCAACCGGTGGATCCGGAGATCCGGTGGCCCCGAGCGACTCAGCCCGTGGCTGGTGGTCACAGGATACCGGATGAATCGGGATGGAATGCCACGTACCTGGAGGGCCGAGAAGACTTGCTCCGCCTGCTCGATGTTGCATCGCAGGTCGCCCTCGCTATGGATCACGAGCGTCGGCGTCTTGACGTTCCCAAAGTACTTGAGCGGACTCTGTTCCCAGAGCTTCTCCGGACGATCCCACGCGTTGCCTTCCCAGTAGTGGTCGGGAACGAGAGGGAAGTCGCTCGTTCCCGCCATGCTGTGCAGGTTGGAAACGCAGCGATCCGTGATGGCGGCGGCGAACATCCTCGTGTGGCCAATCACCCAGTTGGTCATGTAGCCGCCGTACGATCCGCCCATGACCGCCATGCGCTTCGCGTCCACGTACGGCCGGCTTGCCATGAACTCTGCCACGGCGCGGATGTCCATCCAGTCCTTGTTGCCCCAATCGCCTTCGATGGCTGCGCAGTGCGCCTCTCCGTACCCTTTGCTTCCGCGGGGATTGCTGAAGAACACAGCGTATCCGTTCGCCGCGAGCAATTGCATTTCGTGAAAGAAAGGAACGCCGTACTGTGTGTGCGGGCCTCCGTGAATCTCCAACACGGCAGGCAATTTCGAGCCGCGCTTCGCACCCGGTGGCATCATCACCCACACCTGCACCTTATGGCCGTCTTCCGATCGGACCCAGTGCGACTTGACCGGTGCCAGCGCCAACTCACCAAGTAGCGCGTCGTTGAAGTCGGTGAGCCTCTGAGGCGTGAGCTTCGTAGGCGTCACAGTGCCGACGAAGATTTCGTTCAATTCGTGGAACGTTCCGCGGCAGAGCGCGATTCGCTTGCCATCCTTGCTCAGATTGCCGATCTGGTATTCGTACGGTCCCGAAGTCAGGAAGCGCAACTTACCGTTCAAGGGTTGGTGGGCGACGTGAGTCTCCCCATGCCATCCGATCGTGAGGATGAGGCCCTTGCTGTTCGGCAACCACTCAAACGTCGCGCCGAATGCCGCCTCCCTCGTGTCGCTGAGGGTCGCGGCGGCGACGCAGTAGTCGGTGTCGCCGGTCAGATCCTTCGTCTTTCCACTTCGCAGGTCGGTAACAAACAGGTGCTGGTTCCGCGAGCCCCAGAGTGCGCCCCGGCCCATGCGCCCCGACCACGCGACGAGTTTGCCATCGGGCGAAACTTTCACCGCTTCACGGTCTCCATCCTCTTGCCCCGGCACAAGCGTAGCTTTTCCGGTATCCGCATGGACAACGTACAGACGGGACTTCCACGGCTTGAGCAGCGCATCCTTCGCCGTGTTGGCTGATACCACGAGCGTCTTGCCGCTTGGATGCCAATCGAAAGAAAACAGGCCAGTCGTGTCGCGGTCAAAGACCTTCTTCGCCTCGCCGGTCTCCGCATCTACAACATACAGGTGATACCGCTGTTGGTCGAAATAGCCGTCGCCGTCCAGGCGGTACCAGGAAGTCTCGATGACGCGCGGAGGGATGCTGAGTCCCTCTTCTTCGCGCTTCTTCTTGGCAGCCTGTGTCCACTCCGGCGCAGTCTCTCGGAATGCGACCGCGAGACGCGTTCCGTCTGGCGACCAGGCGAAGGCGCGGATGCTGCCCTCCGGGAAGGACGTAAGCTGGCGAGCCTCGCCGCCATCTGCAGGGATGACGAAGATTTGCGGCTGTTGCTCCGATCTTCCCGAGACAAACGCCACCCTGCTGCCATCCGGCGACCAGGCTGGCATTCCGTCCCGATCTCCACTGGTGAACTGGCGAACGACGCGGCCATCCGTCGAGGCGACCCAGAGATTCGACAGCATCTTGTTCTTCGGGCCGCAGTGCTTTCGCACAAAAACGAGTTGAGACCCGTCGGGCGACACTTGGGGCTGAGCGACGAGAACGAATCGTTTCAGGTCATCGGCTTGAATTGGGCGCTTTCGTGTTGAGGACTTCTTCATGCGCATCCTTTTACCTGAAGGTCAGTGCCGCGCCTGTCTGAGCAGCCACTTTCGGGCAGTTGCTTTGTCCTCGGCAGGAATCTCACCGTCGAGAACTGCCTCTTCTAAGGCCCGCAGCCACCGGCCAACTTCAGGTCCCGGTTCCAGGTGGAGGATCTCCATGACCTCGTCCCCGCTGAGCGGCGGTCGAAACGTGGGTTCCTTCGTTTCCGCGCGCACCTGCTCCAACACCCTTTCGATGTGATCGAAGTCGATGGGCTTGGGGATCGGCCTGAGCGCGCGCGCGTCCGCCTTACAGAGCTGGAGCAGTCGGTCCACTTGATCTCCCAGGTCCCGCAGAAGCCGCCGCGCTGCCGCGGGAGTGAAGACCTCCATGGAGCCGAGTCGCATGTGATTCCGGACGAGCAGCGCGACCGCTTCCGCGTCGGCTTTCGAGAACCTCAGTCGGAGCAACATCTCAGCCGCCATCTGCGCACCGACCTTCTCATGCCCCAAGAATCGGACTCGCCCCGATTCCTCCACGGATCGTGTCCGCGCCTTTCCGATGTCGTGAAAGAGCGCGGAGAGGGTGAGAACGAGATCGCCGCGTTCCGCAACCGCCCTCACCACATCGAGCAGGTGCTGCCACACGGGATGGCTATGGTAATCACCCTGATCCACATCCACGCACTCTCGAAACTCCGGCCAAAACTGATCCAACAACCCCAGATCCATCAGATCCGCCAGGGCTTCGGGGGCGGTTGGATGGAGCAGCATTTTCGTCACCTCGTCGCGAATGCGTTCGGCCGAGATGATTCGGAGGCGCTCGCGGTTGGATCGAATGGCGTCGTAGAGGCCGTCAGCGGGGGTGAGGTTCAGCTTCCAGCGGAAACGAACGGCGCGGAGCATTCGCAAGGGATCGTCTCGAAACGTGATATGAGGATCCACCGGCGTTCGAAGGATGCGGTTCCGGATGTCCTCGAGAGCGCAACCGAGCGGGTCCACCAGTTCCTGCGTGTGCAGGTTCCGCATGAGGGCGTTGATGGTGAAGTCGCGCCGCCGGGCATCCTCCACGAGGGTCGCCGGTTCGACGTCCGGTTTGCGACTTTCTGGGTGATATTCCTCGCGTCGTGCTCGAACGAGTTCCACGTTGATGCCGGCGACGCGGATGAGCGCGGTGCCGAAACGGGGATAGAGCACAGGTTCGATCTTGGAGATACCTTTTTCGTAAAGAAACTGTGCCAGTTCCTCCGCGGACTCTTCCGTCACGATGTCGAAGTCCGTGATCGGGCGATTGCCCATGATCTCATCCCGAACGGATCCACCCACGACGTAGAGGCGCCCTTCCCATCGGGTACCCCGCGTCGCTTCAGCGATCTTCGCCAGCGCCCTCATCTCTTAGCCGTTGGGCGGCTCCTCGACGCTTTCCGATTCTTCTTGTTGAGGGCGAAGCGATTGCGTGTAGAGCCACATCCCGACGAGTAAACCGAGCAGCAGGCCCGCGCCGGCGAATACACCCGGGAGGGGGAAGGAAGGTTCGGTGGGCGCGTACGGGGGATCGAGGACGACGAAAGGCACGTAAACTTTCTCTCGCGCGAGTTTGGCCTGCGTGAGGTCTGCGTAAAGCGCGTCGAGCGTCGCCTCTGCCCGTTCGAGGTCTTTCAACAGGGTCTGCTGTTCGATGGCGAGGTTGGCGACCTCGATCGCGTCCTGTCTCAACTGGCGGAGCGCTCCCTGCGCGGCTTGCACGCTCGCGAACTTGGCTGCTCTCGCCGCCGCGTCATCGAGCGTAAGCGTCGTGCCCCCGTTCTTTGCCGCTTCCGCAAGCCTGTCGAGCTCATCCGTGTAAACGCGAATCGAGGCGTCCAGTTGCGCGCGGATGCTGCGCATTTCCGGGGAGTCTGGCGCGACGGTCTCACGGGCCGCCTCCATCTTCGCCTTTTGGTCAAGGATCGTCTTCTGGAGGTCCTCAAGGGCCTTCGTGAGTGGTTCGCCTTCTTCTCCGCTCGCTCTCGCCTGAACGACAGCTTGGATCTTCTGATCGAGGGCGGCGTCGGACGCTCGAGCCTCCGCCATCAACGTGTTGAGATCGGTGGTGGACTTGATCAAGGACTCGACGAACTTGTCCCGGGCGACGGCTGTGGCTGCAAGCGGGCTCTGGCTGACGGCTTCTTTCACCCGCTCCGCCTTGGCGAGGACGTCCTTCCGCTGGCGCTCGACCTCTGTTTCGAGGAAGGCGAGCGCGTCTTCGACAAACTCCCGGCTCAGATCCTTGCTTCGGGATCGGGCGTAGTCCATCAGGTCCTGCAGAACCGCCTGCGCAACGGCTCGGTCGTCCCACTCGAACGAAATCGCCAACTGCCCGCTCTGAGTGACCTCCGTGCGAATCTCTTCCATGAAGTCTTCGATGTCCTCATCGTCGGGCTCGTGGTTCCAAAGAGATTGTTTGTGCTTCTCGATGACGGCGAGAGCAGCCGATCGGCTTGTAACGATGTCTGAGACGACCGCCGCCTGCGTGCCAACCGTAGGCAGGTAGAGCTGGCCACCGAGAATGTTCGAACCAGCGCCTTCTGACGCCCCGCCCATCAGGGCACCCAAGATGGGGGAGGCGTTGAGTGCGTTCTCACCCGAGGGCTTGGCAAAGAGAAGCGTCGCCTCGGCTCGAAACTGCTTCGGCCAAACGAGGGATACGATCCACCCCAGCAGCGCCCCCAGCCCTGCCGCGACGATGATTTGGAAGAACGGCGCCCTGCTCACCGAGTTACGCATCATACCGAGGCGGGCGCCCCTTTGCGGCTTACCGCCGGGACGCGAGACAGGGCGAACCAGGCGCCGAGAAGAGACGAGAGCCCTCGATCCGCGAAATGGGGAGTTACAAAGATGAGAGCGATCAGACAGACGTAGGCAATCGCGGTCGTAGGGTCTTGCGTCAACCGCGCACCCTGGAGAAGGTCAAGAACGGGAATCACTGCCAAAGCGATGACCAGGCAGGCGAGCGGAACTCCCAGGAAGACAGCGGCCGCCACCGGAGCCATGTGCGGAACGAGAGGCGGGCCGCCTCGCAGGTATTCGCCCGGGTCAACAGGTTCGAGAGGCAGTTCGTTCAGGGTCGGCAGCGCCCAACGGATCGAGTCTGCGCGTCCGCTGGAGAGGCTGCCCCCCTCGGAGAACCTCTCAAATACGGTTAGGTGCAGTGCGCCGAAGGCCATCAGCGCTGCGACACCGCACGCTCCCGCCAAGAGGATGCGCGTCGCCTTCGATCTGGCCCCTTGCCATCGTCGCAGATGAGAAGGCAGGAACAGACCGAGCATCAAGAGACCGCCTGCAAGCAGCAGGGCCGCTCGCGATCCCGTAACGAGGATGCCAAGAAGCAACGCGAGTAGCCATAAGTCGCTCCATCCGATGCGATCAGAACTGGCGAAGAGGCTCACGGCGAAGAGCACCACGAGATAGCCGGCGACGATCAGTTCGTCAAAGACGGACACGGTCAGACGTCCCTCCGCCGCGAATGCCGTGTGCGAGGGGAACCAAAACGGGCTGACGAGGGGAAGGGCGAGATTCGTCAGGAGAGGAATGAGGATGGTTGCCCCCAATCCAATTCCGAGCGCCATGCGTACATCCGCCGGCGCGAGTCGCCCGCGCAGGATCAGGACGCACACCTCCCACGATAACACGATTGCGGCGGAAAGGTAGAGCAGATTGAGAACCTTCGTAAACGGATAGAGGGCGGATGCGACGAGAACGATGGCCAAGGAAAGAAAAACGAATGGACGAGGCAATCGCCATATGTCTTCGCGAATGTTGACGAAGCAATACGGCGCCATGGCGGCGATGAGCACGTAACCGAATGTGATCGGAAGGCCGCCAACGTACGGTAGGAGCCACGACCCAAAAAGGAGCGCAAGCGCGCATCGCTCGGAGGTGTAGCCGAGAACGACGGCGACGATGCCTGCGATCAGAAAACCAGGATGTTCGGAGTATTTGGTAGCAAGAACAAGAAGTACAACGGCAAGCAAGCCGACGCAGATCCTCTCTCCCTTGATTCTCGCTCGCTCTACGCTCACTCTTCTGTAAAGACGTCTTACCCGACCCGTTCGCGCCAGACCGTAGAGAGTAAACTCAATTCATGCACGCCGCGATTTCCCCCAAGCCCGAGCGCAAGGTGGCGTTCTTGACCGGCATCACCGGGCAGGATGGATCGTACCTCGCGGAGTTTCTGCTCGCGAAGGGATATGAAGTTCACGGTTTGATTCGGCGCGCGAGCACTTTCAACACATCCCGAATCGAAGCCATCTACTCGGACCCGCATGAGCAGGACGCACGTCTCTTCCTCCATTACGGAGACTTGAGCGACGCTTCGGTTCTCGCCCGGCTCTTGGCGAGAATCCAGCCGGACGAGATCTATCACTTGGGAGCGCAGTCTCATGTCCGTGTGAGTTTTGATATGCCTGAGTACACCGCCGATACGACGGGCCTCGGCACACTGCGTATCTTGGAGGCGATTCGAGAGGCGGAGATTCCGGCACGCTTCTATCAGGCGGGCAGTAGTGAGATGTTTGGCTCGGCGCCGCCCCCGCAGAACGAGCAAACGCCGTTCCACCCGCGGAGCCCCTACGCCGCCGCGAAGGTCTTTGCGCACCACATCGCGGTGAACTACCGCGAGGCATACGGCCTTTATATCACGAATGGCATTCTCTTCAATCACGAAAGCCCCCGTCGTGGGGAAACGTTCGTCACGCGCAAGATCACTCGTGGCATCGCGAGCATATTGGCGGGGAAGCAGGACAAGATTTATTTGGGCAATCTGGACGCCAAGCGTGACTGGGGATACGCGCCCGACTACGTCGAAGTGATGTGGCTGATGATGCAACAGGACGAGCCGGACGACTACGTCATTGCGACCGGAGAAGCGCACTCCGTGCGCGAGTTCCTGGAGTCGGCCTTCCGTTACGTGGGTTTGGACTGGCAGGATTTTGTGGAGATTGACCCGCGTTACTTCCGCCCAGCCGAGGTGGAC
>RFHN01000238.1 GCA_003695835.1 Armatimonadota bacterium | reverse complement strand
CGGACCAGTCGGACCAGTCGGACCAGTCGGACCAGTCGGAGAAGTCGGACAGGGCAGACAGCGGCGCGTTGGTCGCTTCGGTAAACTGCGCGCCGGAGGACGAAATTGAACGTTCCAGAAGAGCTGAAATACACCAAGACCCACGAATGGATCCGTATCGAAGGCGAGACCGCCACCATCGGAATCACCGAATACGCTCAAAGCGAACTCGGCGACATCGTCTACGTTGATCTCCCTGAACCCGGGCGCGCCGTCCAAGCCGGGCAGACGTTCGGCAGCATCGAGTCGGTCAAGACCGTCTCCGACCTCTACGCGCCCGCCGACGGCGAAATCGTCGAAGTGAACGAGGCGCTCCAGGGGCAGCCCGAACTCGTGAACACCGACCCGTACGGGCAGGGCTGGCTCGTCAAGATCTCGCTCGCGTCCGAGCCAGCCGACCTTCTCGACGCGGCAGCCTACGCGGAGACGATCCAGGGCTGACGGATGAGCTACATCCCGCACACAGAAGAGGACCGACGCGCGATGCTGGAGGCGATTGGAGTCTCCAGCATCGAAGACCTATTCGTTGATATCCCTGAGAGCCTGCGCCTTCGCGAGCCGCTGAACCTCCCCGAGAGCCTCGACCCGTATTCCATCCTCGCGCGGCTGAAAGAGATCGGCAGGAAGAACCTCGCGCTCGACGAGGTGGTTTCCTTCCTTGGGGCGGGCATCTACCAGCACGCGATCCCGAGCGCGGTCGCGGCGCTGATCGGGCGGGGCGAGTTCCTGACCGCTTACACGCCGTACCAGCCGGAGTTGAGCCAGGGCTATCTGCAGACGATCTACGAATTCCAGAGCATGATCTGCGAGATAACGGGCATGGACGTTGCCAACGCTTCGATGTACGATGGAGCGACCGCAGCGGCCGAGGCGACCATCATGGCAAGCGGCGTCACCAACCGGACGAAGATCGTCGCGTCCAAGTCGCTCCATCCGCACTACCGCCAAGCCATCCACACCTACGCGCCGGCGACGGGCTGCGAGGTGGTCGAAGCGCTTTGGCAGGATCTGCCGGACGCGATGGACGACGAGACCGCCTGCGTCATCTGGCAGTATCCGGACTTCTTCGGCAGGGTCCTCAGCCCTGCGGCGTTGGTCAAGCGGGCGAAAGAGGTAGGCGCGCTTTCGATTTGCGCGACGGAGCCGGTCGCGCTGGGCGTCCTGAAGCCGCCGGGAGCGTTCGGCGTGGACGTCGTGGTGGGCGAGGGTCAGCCGCTGGGCGTTCCGATGGGCTACGGGGGTCCGCTGGTGGGCTTCTTCTGCGTGACGCGAGATCTGATCCGCGCGATTCCGGGCCGGATCGTCGGGACGACGCACGACGCCGAAGGGCGGCGCGGCTTCGTGATGACCCTTCGAACGCGCGAGCAGGATATCCGCCGAGAGAAGGCGACGAGCAACATCTGCACGAACCAGGCGTTGATGGCGCTGGCGGCAACGATCTATCTGTCCCTGGTAGGGAAGAACGGCTTTCGTTCGGTGGCGGAAGCGTGCGTTCAGAAGGCGCACTACTGCGCGGAGCGGCTGCTGCAGATTCCGGGCGTCGAGCGACTCTTCCCGGACGATCCGTTTGCGTTCGAGTTCGCCGTCCGGTTGCCGAAGGACGCCGACGAGGTGCGCGACGCGTTGCTGGAGAGGGGCATCCTCGCCGGCTTCCCGCTCGGGCTGCACTATCCGGACCGGAAGGACTGCCTTCTGGTTGCGGTGACCGAGGTTCGAACGCGAGAAGAGATTGACCGCTTCGCTGCGGAGATGGCAGAGGTTTTGAAAGGATGAAGGACTTTCCGTTGATTTTTGAGAGATCGCATCCGGGCCGTCGAGGCGTCCGGGTCCCGTCTTCGGCGGATGTTCCGCAGAAGCCGCTGAGCGAGCTTGTTCCGAGCGACCTGCTGCGCCAAGAACCCGCGGAACTGCCCGAGCTGGGCGAACTGGACGTAATCCGGCACTTCACGAACCTGAGCCAGCGCAACTACGGGATTGACACGGGCTTCTATCCGCTCGGCTCGTGCACGATGAAATACAACCCGCGGCTGAACGAGGAAGCCGCGTCGAACCCCAAGTTCACGCAGATGCACCCGCTTCAGCCGGACCGCACGGCTCAGGGCTGCCTGCGCGTGATGCACGACCTCCAAACGTGGATGGCGGAGATCACGGGATTCGACGCTGCCACGCTTCAGCCGCCGGCAGGCGCGAGCGGGGAGTTGCTTTGCCTTCTCATGATCCGCGCGTACCATGAATCGCGGGGCGAAGGGGAGCAGAGGACTGTCGTCCTCGTTCCCGACAGCGCGCACGGCACGAACCCGGCGAGCGCGGCCAGAGCGGGCTACAAGGTCGAGAGCGTCCGAACAGCGCCAGATGGGGGTTGCGACCTCGAAGACCTGAAGGCCAAGACAGGTCCGCACGTCGCCGCGATGATGCTGACGAACCCGACGACGCTCGGGTTGTTCGAGAAGAACACCGTCGAAATGAATCAGATCTTGCATGAGGCAGGCGTGCAGGTCTTCTGCGACGGCGCCAACATGAACGCGCTCGTCGGCATCGCCCGCCCCGGAGACATGGGCTTCGATTGCATGCACCTGAATTTGCACAAGACGTTCAGCACTCCGCACGGCGGCGGCGGGCCAGGCTGCGGATGCGTGGGCGTCAAGTCGCACCTGGAGCCGTTCCTCCCCACGCCGGTTCTCGTGCAAGAGGGCGACGAATACCGTTGGGACTATCGCCGACCCCACTCCATCGGCCGCGTACACGGCTTCCACGGCAACTTCCTGATGAACGTCCGGGCCTGGGCGTATGTGATGGCGTATGGTAGGGAAGGGCTACCCGAGATCGCCAAGCACGCGGTCCTCAACGCGAACTACGTCCTTGCTCGCATTCGGGAAGCGTTCCCGCCGGCGTACGATCGAGTTTGCATGCACGAGTGCGTGGTCACGGCGACGCCGCTGAAGAAGTTCGGAGTCCGCGCGCTCGATGTCAGCAAGCGCCTGATTGACTACGGTTTCCACCCGCCGACGAACTACTTCCCGCTCATCGTGCCCGAAGCGCTGATGATCGAGCCGACGGAGACGGAATCCAAAGAAACGCTCGACGCCTTTTGCGAAGCCTTGCTCTCGATCGCGAAGGAAGCCGAAACCGAACCCGAACTGCTGAAGCGCGCGCCGACGCGCGCGCCGGTCGGACGGCTGGACGAGGCATGGGCGGCACGAAACCTCGACGTTCGTTGGATGCCGGAGCGCAGAGTGCCGGCGGAAGTCTCGTCGTAGGGCAGGTAGAAATCAGGTACCCCGCGACCGGGCGTGTTGGGTAGCCTTCCACCATGCTTAAGCAGCTCGCGCTTTTGGTCGTGCCTTTAGGCGTGGCGTCCTCTTCGTTCTCGCAAACGTTGATTGCGCGGACGACCGACTCGGGCAGTTTGATCCCGGGGCTCACCTACGTTCAGCCCGCTCCAACGTTCGGGCCGCCCAGCTTTGCGATGGGTGGGCCGCCCCCGCAGATGCCCGGCTTCCCCAAGATCGTGGGAAGCCATCAGAACTTCGCGCCGGCTCGCGGGATGGTATTCGCCGACTTGGACGGAGACGGCGACGACGAGATCCTCATGTCCAGCACGGACAGTCGCATCTACGCGTGGCATCACGACGGCACGACGGTCACGGGCTTTCCTGTCGTAACGAGCGGATGGCCGCAGTACCCGCCGAGCGTTGCCGACCTGGACGGAGACGGAGATCTGGAGATCGTGCAGACGACGCGCGGGATTACCAGCGGTGGCCTGCTGTACGTGGTGAGTCACACCGGATCCGTTCTTCCCGGCTTCCCCAAGTCGCTGAACGGGAATAACGTCGAGTTTTGCGGGACGCTGTACGACCTGGATGGCGACGGTGACAAGGAAATCATCGTCGGCGAGCGCGCCTACCCCATCGGCTACCTCCACGTCATCGAATACGACGGAACGGAATGGAGCGGCAACTGGCCGTTTGCGCTCGATCATGTGCCGACGATGACTGCAGCCGTTGGCGACGTAGACGGGGACGGCTCGCCCGAGATCTTCTACTGTTCCTACACCTCGATGTACCTACTTCGAACCGATGGCACCCTTATGCCTGGCTGGCCCAAACAGATTTCCGGTGGCAACTTCAGCTACCAAAGCGCCGCGATGGCCGACGTGGACGGGGATGGCGACCTCGAGATCTTCGTGGGGGCTCACCAGAGCGCGGCCGGCATCTATGGGTTCCATCACGACGGCACACCGGTTTCCGGCTGGCCGAAGCTCGTTGGAACCTGGACATACTGCCCGCCCACCATTACTGACCTCGAAGGCGACGGCGTCCTCGAGGTGATTGCCGGCAGGGCTGGCTCCATCTCCCCTCCGTCCGCCGCCTTCTGGGCATGGGACGCGAACGGAAATGTCAAGCCCGGCTTCCCCTACTACGGCCCGAGCAACATGGGCGGAAGCGAGGGACCGATGACGGTGGCGGACATTGACGGCGATGGCTTGATGGAGATCTTCGCCGACAGCAACATTATGCAAGACGGGCAAGGGTTCTTGTATGGCGTCCGCTCCAACGGTTCGCCGATCCCCGGCTTTCCGCTCCGCACGGATGGTTTTACATACCTCAACGGGGCGACCATCGGGGATGTGGACAAGGACGGAGACTTGGAACTGGGGGTCGTCGCAAGACGGGACACCGTCGTTACGATCTACCTCTACGACCTACCTCAGACCTTTGGACAAACCGGCCGAGAGTGGCCCACGTATCACCATAAGAATGCGCGCGGCGGACTCTATCCGCAGGCGACGCCCGTTCCGCCGACCGCCTTTTCGGTAACGCAGGGAGCGCTGGTGTCCGGCACGCTCCAGGACCTCTTGTCCAGCGACGATTCGAGGGTTGTGGTGGAGGCGCGTCGTCCCACGGAGCTGGCGGT
>RFHN01000237.1 GCA_003695835.1 Armatimonadota bacterium | reverse complement strand
GCGCGGCCCCCGGCAGCGCACACGGACCCCGTTCGCCGTCAAGCCGGATTCGCGCCGCGCCAACCGAGCCGCGGAAGCCCAATTCCTGGATGGGAACTTCCTACCGCCGCCAAGCCTTCTTTCTCGACTTCGGGTACAGCGCGATCAAGGAATTGAGGATGTCCTCAGGAAGTGCGCTCCGAATCCGCAAGTTGCTCTCGACCTCCATCTCCCTGATGAAGGGCGACTCAGCGTAGCTATCGCCTTGCACGAAGTCGCTTGAGAACAACAACAGGTTGGAACGCGCACGGGTGATTGCGACGTAGAACAGCCGCCGCTCCTCCTCTCGATCACCGTGACTTGTGGGCCAGAACCCTGCGTTAGCATCCAGGATGACGACTGTGGAGAACTGAAGTCCCTTGGCGGCGTGTGCTGTCAGCAGGTGAACAGGATTCGCCCGTGCCGACTCTCCACTCATACTCTCTGCCGCCTGTCGCGCTTCCACAAGCGACCGAACGAACTCCTCTTCGCTTGCGAAGCCGGCGGCCAAGTCCACGAAGAGTCCGAAGGGCGGCTCCCGGTTGAAGATGTCGTCCCGCTCGAGTTCGTAGTCCTTCGCCAAGCCACGAAAGCCGCCAAAGAGAACCTGAAGCACAGCCATCCCGTCCTGCGCGTCAACAACAGCCTGAATGCCGTCCGCCAATTTGCTGCTGAACCAGGGACTCCCCACCCCTCCGTCGCGGAGTTCGCCAATGAGGGTATCAACCGAATCACATCGCCGGGCAATTCGCCGCACCTTTTCCCGATTGGTTTTTGACAGCACCCATCGACCGAAGTTGTCCGCGAGCACAATGATGCACTCGGCGAACGGCTTCAACTCGTGAGCCGGAATCGCACGCCGCAACTCTGACCGCCCGTGCGCACGAAGATGAAATGCCAACTCAAGCCCCTGGTAGGCTCTGGACAAGAATAGGTTCTTCTTCGGAGGTATGTAGTAGGGGATTCCTTCCCTGGTAAGCAAGAGTTGGAGCGGGACCAACTGAGTGTTCTTGCGCGCAAGCAGCCCAAACTCTGGTTGCTTGACCTGTTCTCGCTCGCCAGGACTACCCACTCCCTTTCCAGTGAGATCGACAACCTCTTTGATTAGCGCGATTGCTGTTTCCATGGCCTGGATGGACGCTGACATCTGAACAACTCGGACTTCAGCCGCTGGGTTCCTGGTGTCACGCCATGGCTCAATGGGTTTGACGTCTCGATTCTGGTTGTTCTGGATCACTCGGGAAGAGTACTCGGTGAGGTTGGGCGGGCACCGGTAGTTGATGGCGAGACGGACTGTCTCAAACTCCTCGTCGGCTTTATCGAGGAGCCCCAAGATGTAGTAGTCGGGGTGCAAGATATACTGCGGAGAGCAGGCCTTAAACTCGTAGATGCACTGGTCGTCGTCACCAGAGACGCAAAGCTCTGCATCGTTGATTTTCACGAGAGCGCAGACAAGCATCAACTCCAGCAGATTAGTGTCTTGGAACTCGTCGACAAACAGGTGCGTAAACCCGGCTGCGCGTGCGTTGCCGATAACCTGCGCGTCTTCTCGCTTGATGTTCCAGAGGGCCCGGAACTTCTGATCCTCGAATGTGAAAGTCGACTGCGTCGTAGCGGCAATGGCGCTGCGCCAGAAGGGAAGCCAAAGATCCCGAATGCGATCCTCGTCGAATTGCCCTGGCAATCCGGTCTGGTGAAGAGCCGCACCCAGGACATCCAAGGAAGACGTGGGCGTGAGGAGGTTCATGATGGCATCGTCCCATTCAGGATCATCGGGCGAGAATCCTAGCTGCTTGGTCTGCTCTACAGCACGCCAGATCGGCCTGATGGCGCTCGTCATCTGGCGGTCATCGATCGTGAGTTTGAAGGTCTCTCGCACCAGAGGGCCAAGCATCGAGGCAAGTTCGAAGTAGTGCGGGTCGCGGGGACTCCGTGCCAGACGACCGAGTAGGCGATTGCCGTAGGAATTGAGCGTTCGGGCCGTGATGCGCGAAGCGACATCCGGGCAGTCCTCGGCGACCTGCTTCTCAAAGGCGGCGACACCGGCGTTTGTGAACGTCAACATCAGCACCCGTGCACGCCGGTTGTCCCTGCAGACTCGCGCAGCGCGACGGACCAAAGTGTGCGTCTTGCCAGAGCCGGCGGGCGCCAGAACGCGAAGCCACCTGGCCGGTGTTGAAATGGCGCGACGCTGGTGCTCGTCGGGCTCGAACTCGGGGTCGGGAGGCGGGGCTTGAGGAGGCTTCAGTTGCTCCGCCACGCGGCGAGCCTCTGGGCCGACGAAGCTACGGAGTGAGAGCATGTACCCTCCGGGAATGCGCTTTTCTACCGCAGGAGAGGAGATTGCGCAACGACAATTACTCTTCCCCCTTGACGACAACTACTTCTCCCCACCCGACAGCGCGTCGTTGAGACGCCCGGTACGCCCCGAGTCCCGCAAGACCCGAGGTGGAGCAGGTGGTGACCGACGCGCAGGTGAGGAGTATCCACACAGCAAACGGTGACCCGCCCCCCGCCCCGGGCGTCGCGCTCGCAGTCTTGCGCCAGTTCAGTCCGATGCGCG
>RFHN01000236.1 GCA_003695835.1 Armatimonadota bacterium | reverse complement strand
GGGCGCTGGCGCGGGCGATCTGCAGAAGTACTGGCACACTGCGCTCCGGCCGCACGTCGAGCGCGTCTTCCTGCGAGGTCCTCGGATCTCTCCGGAGGAAGGGAAGACCGAGATGGTCGAGTACGTCGGCATGATGGGAGTCGTGCTGGAGGCGTTTCCCACGGCTTTCGCGCGCGCCATGTTGCTCACCGGCGGTACGTCGGCGTTCGACGCAGAGCAGGGTGTACTTCGTGCGATCGGCGAGCGCAACGAGTGGACCGTTCGCCTACCCGAGTGGCTCGGCAGCGCGGCCGTCTACATTCCCGCGCCCGGAGATTGGCGCGTCGAGGGAGCGAAGGTGCTCGCGCGAAAGAGCGATTGGATCAAGATCCAACCGCTTCAGAATCCTCTGGTTTTGCGACGCGCTTCGGAGTGAAACTGGACCCACACCCGCAGCCTCGTTCGGCGTTCGGGTTGTCAATGCGGAAACCTCCTCCGATCAGTTGACCGGTGTAGTCCAAGACAGCCCCCCGCAGGAACTCGGCTGATTTCTGATCCACGACGACTTCCAGTCCGTCGAAGTCCTTGGAGAGATCCAGTGCGGTCCTCTGCTCGTCCAGGCGTGTCACGTAAGAGAGGCCTGAGCAGCCGCCACCGCGAACACCGACACGTAAGAACGCCGCTTCGCGCCCTTCCCGGGCCCGGATCGCCTTGACCCGTTCGATTGCTCGCTGGGTCAAGGTGATCGGAAACTCGACCTCTTGACCCTTAGGATCCATGCCGGCAGTATACCTCCCGGCGACGCTTCCTGCCCACTTTGCTGGGAACGGAGCGCGCCCGGAGCGCGTACTTATCCACGTATCATAACGGGCGCAAGCGCCCTCATGATACTGAAAGGAGGTTCCTATGAACCCTAACAACAAACTGCGAGGCCTGTTGGTCGCGCTGGCGATCTGTGTGCTGGCGTTGCCTTCAGCCGCCAACATCTGGATTCTTCAGGCCATTCTCACGGGAGACCAGGAGGTTCCCCCGAACGGTTCCCAAGCGGTGGGCGTCGTGAACATGGCGTACAACGACGTTACGAACATGTTCAACATGACGATCCTTCTCGAGGGAATCGCGCAGGAGGACCTCACGGCGAGCCATATCCACCAGGGACCGGCTGGTGTGAATGGTCCCGTGATCTTCAGCATCGGAGCGGGGAACACCTACACCCAAACTCCGAACGGGTTGATGAAGATCCTTCAGGATGTTGGTCCCTTGCCCGAGTCGAATGAGCCCTTCTTGCTCTCGGGACAGAACTACGTGAACGTTCACTCCGTTCAGTTCCCCGGAGGCGAGATTCGAGGGCAGCTGATCGTCGTTCCAGAGCCTGGCACGATGATCGCACTCTTCGCAGGGCTTGGGCTGTTGGCTGCTCGGCGCAAAAACGCCAAGCGCTGACGGGTCTGGCCTTTGGCATCCTAAGGGCCGGTTTTCCGGCCCTTTTTCTTTCGCGCCTTCACAAGGTAAGGTAGCCAGAACGTCGAGAGAGGAGATCCTATGGCGGGAGCGACGACCGGAAAGATCCTATTCGGAATGCTTGTGGGTGTCGTGGTGGGAGTGCTGCTCATGTACTTCAGCCCCGTTCCCTTGCAGCCCGGCGACACCGTGCGTATTCTGGGCGCCGACGGCGCAACCCTCTGGGAGGGAAAGGTTGCGAAAAAGATAGCAACGGAAACGGACGCCGGCTCGACTACGCCCGAGGGTGAGGTTCTGCTCGCAGGCCTCTCGGAGGACCAGGCGCTCGCTGCGCTGAGTCAACGAGGCGTCCAGGGAACGGCGATCCAACTCGTCAACCGCGAGAGCATGGCGAGCGCCGCCGTAATGCCTCCCATTACGACGGTGCTCTACATCATTGGGCAACTGTTCATCAAGTTACTCAAAATGCTGATCATTCCCCTGATCGTCGCTACGGTCTTGGTGGGTGTGGCTGGCCTGGGCGATGTCGGCAAGATGGGCAGACTGGGGAAGCACACGCTGCTTCTATACATCGGTACGATGCTGGTGGCCGCAACGATCGGACTGATCATGGTGGCGCTCATCCAGCCGGGATCAGGGCTCGGATGGACGAGCGGAGGCGCGGACGCGGAGTCGCCCACGGTTCAGGATCTCATTCTTCGCATCGTTCCGGACAATCCGCTCGGCGCCATGGTGCAGCTCGACGTCATCGGGACGCTCTTCTTCACAATCCTGGTGGGAATCGCCGTCCTGAAGCTCGGCAAGCACAAGTGTGCCCCGTTCTTCAACTTCTTCGAGGCTCTGAACGACATCGTTTACGTTCTTGTCGGGTGGGTGATGTGGCTCGCGCCGCTCGGCGTCGGCGCGCTTCTCGCGTACTTTATCGGCATCCAAGTTCCCGAATACATCTCGGGTCTGCTTGCGAGCCTCGGCAAGTTCGCCGTTTGTGTTGCCGCTGGGCTTCTTCTGCACTTCTTGTTCCTCACGGTTCTCGTGCCGCTCCTTGCTAAGTACCCGCCGTTCCGGTTCTTGGCTGGCATGAGCCCTGCCCTCGCGACGGCCCTGGGCACCGACAGCTCCAGCGCGACGATGCCGGTCACGTTGACTTGCGTGCGAAACCTGGGTGTTTCGAAAAGGATCGCTGGCTTTGTCGTGCCCGTCGGAGCCACGGCGAATATGGACGGCACAGCGCTCTACGAGGCCACCGCCGCCCTGTTCTTCGCACAAGCCTACGGCGTGGACCTTACGATCGGCCAACAGGTGCTGGTGGTCTTCACGGCGGTAGCCGCTGCCGTCGGCGCAGCAGGCATTCCGAGCGCCGGACTCGTTACGATGACGCTCGTCCTCACTGCCGTAGGCTTGCCTCTGGAAGGCATAGCTCTGCTGTTTGCCATTGACCGCCCGCTTGACATGATGAGGACAGCCGTGAACGTCTACGGGGATGGCGTTGCGAGCCGCGTCGTCCAAACTTGGAATCCGGACATTCGGCCGGAGGAAGACGACATCGCCACGGCGTACGAAGAGGTCGAGCCGAGCGCCGCCTATGGAGATTAACCGATGATATGGGTTGTCCTGATTGGCGTCGTCGTCCTCGGCTTGGTTGTCTATTTCTACAACTCTCTGGCCAAGATGAGGAATGTGGTACGGAGCGCGTGGAGCGATGTGGACGTGCAGCTGAAGCGACGCGCCGACCTCATCCCCAACCTCGTCGAAACCGCAAAGGGTTATGCGGGGTATGAACAGGAAACGTTGGAGGGCGTTGTCGCCGCCCGGAACCGCGTCGCCTCGGGCGATCTAAGCCCTGCTGAGAGGGCACGGGAAGAGACACAACTGGCGTCCCGTCTGAGCGGTCTGCTCGCCGTCGTCGAACAGTACCCGGAGCTCAAAGCGAGCGCCCAGTTTCTGCGGCTTCAAGAGGAGCTCAGCCAAACGGAAAACAACATAGCCAATGCCCGACGGTACTACAACGCCGCCGTGCGAGACTATAACACGATGATCGAGTCTTTCCCCACGAACCTGTTTGCCGCAGTGTTTGGGTTCGGGAAGCAGGAATACTTCGAGTTGGACTCGCCCGAGGAAGGAAGGCCGGTGAAGGCCGACCTGGATCGAGAGAAATGAAATCCCGCTTCATCCTCTGCTTCTTTGCGCTGATCGCCATCAGTCTGCCGGCCCTGAGTCAGCCCTATGTGATCGAACGAATGGACGTCGTAGTGGATGTCCATGAGGATTCCTCTCTCGGCGTTACCGAGCAGATTCGCGTTCGGTTCTTCGAGCCGAGACGGGGGATCATTCGACAGATTCCTTACCGGTATGATACAGGAAGAGGTTACAAGCGACTGGTAGAGGTTCGCGCGGTCGAGGCGCGCTTGGGAGACGGCAGCTCGGTGCCGACCAAGGTTTGGCGCGAAAACGACAGGGTGCACATCCGCATCGGAGACCCTGACGTCTATCTCGAACGCGATACCGTCATGACCTACGTCATCCAATATCAGGTCATCGGCGCTTTCAATTGGTTCGATGCCATGGAGGGTTGGGACGAACCGACCGCCGAGCTTTATTGGAACGCCACCGGCGACGAATGGGATACGGTCATCCAAGAAGCTGCTTGCAAGATTCGGTTCCCGAAAGCGTTCCAGGAAGGGCAGGTCCGCTTCCGGGTTTTCGCCGGTCCCTATGGATCGCGAGAGTACGGAGAGCTGACCCGGTTCGAGTTCGACGCTCCCGCGGAGGCTATCCAAGCCACGTTGAGCCTAACGTCCCAGGAAGCGGGCGCCGTGCGGTACGAACCTCTCCCTCCAGGCAGCGGGTTGACGTTTGTGATGAGCTTCCCAGCGGACGCGATTCATCGCCCCAGCTTCCTCACTCAGGCTCGCCTCTTCCTCTTGCCGAACATCGGCTTGCTTCTCCCGGTCCTGTACCTGCTCGGTTTTTGGTGGATCTGGGCCTATCGAGGGAAAGATCCCTCGCACGGTCCGGTTGCGGTCCGATATGAGCCTCCCGACGGTTTGACCGGAGCGGAGGCTGGAGCCATGCTCGACGAGCGAGTGGATCCCCGCGACATCTCCGCCGGCATCCTAAGCCTCGCCACCAAGGGGTACATCAAGATCAAGCGCAAGAAGCGAAAAACCCTCTTTGGAACGAAATACGATACAATCCTCGTCAACACCAACACGGAACCGGGCGACGATCTCACGGAATTCGAAAAATATCTTCTCGAGCGTCTCCGCGCAGGGGGAGCTTCCGTGGACGATGACGATCTGCGACGCTACGTCGCCCCTCACCTCACGACGCTCCGAGACATGCTGTACGAGTCGCTCGTCAAACGGGGTTACTATATGCAGTCACCGGCGGCTGTCCGCGCTGGCACGGTTGTGATGGGGTTGGTCAGCTTGGTACTCTTCGTTTGGTTCCTCCCCGCTCTCACCGGATCCGTTACAACCACATTGTTGGGCGCCCTGCTCACCGTTCCGGTCATCCTCTTCTTCGCGAAGATCATGCCCCAGCGAACGCCAAAAGGGGCCGCCGCGCTGCGAGACCTCAAGGGATTCGAAGAGTTCATCCGTCGCGCCGATGCCGAAGAGATTCGCCGTCTCTCCGAGAAACGTCCGGAGGCTGTGCTCTTCAACGAGTTCCTCCCTCACGCGATCGCGTTTGGCGCCACGGCGCTTTGGGTTCGAGCGTTTGCCGCCGCCCTGAAAGATCCGCCCTCTTGGTATGACGGTCCTTGGGATCCGAATGTAGGCTACTACGGCTTTGCGGACGATCTGGCGCGCTCCATCTCCTCGGTCTCGAGTGCAGCCGCAACGCCGCCCCGCTCTTCCGGCGCGAGCGGCGGCTCGTCAGGCTTCTCCGGAGGGGGTGGCTTTTCCGGAGGCGGCTTCGGTGGCGGCGGGGGAAGCAGCTGGTAAGACGTTTGCTTCGGCGATTCGCCGGTGCGCGGCCTCAATGCGCGACCTGCGGAGCGTCTCGAGCCAATGGATCGAGCGAGCCATACCCCCTTCTCGCTCCCGTTCGAAGGCGCGCGCGAACTCGCCCGATTGAATGGAGCGCAACAGCCCTCGCAGCTTCTCCCGCATCCGCTCGTCCACGATCTCGTGACCGGAAATCGCCGCACCGAACCTGGCCGTGTCGCTGATCCGCTCCGCCATGCCGGCAATGCCATGCTGTACCATCATTTCAGCGATTAGGCGCACTTCGAAGAGGCACTCGAAGTAGGCGGCTTCCTCGGAGTAGCCGTTCTCGACGAGCGTATCAAACGCGGCGATGATCAGCGCGGGCAGGCCTCCACACAAGACGGCTTGTTCGCTGAACAGGTCTGCCTCCGTTTCCTCGCGGAAGGAGGAAGCCAGCACGCCCGCTCGCCCGCAACCGAGCGCGAAGGCGTAGGCCTTTGCCAGTTCCAGATCCCCAGGCTCCGCCGATACGAGCGCTGGGGCGCCTCTCCCCTCGACGTACAGACGGCGAAGCTCGGGCCCAATCGCCTTGGGTGCAACGAGCAGCCGCTGCAGATCTTCCCGGAACTCGAGGCTCGTATAGAGTGGAGTGAATCCGTGGGCGAAGACGAGCGCCGCTCCCCGTCGTGCGATGGGGAAGACTTTCTGCGAGAGTAGATCCTCGTGTGCAGATTCGGGAACCAACAGAGCGATGACGTCCGCCGCCGCCACCGCGTCCTCGATCGCTTGAACCGTCAGACCATCGCCTTGCGCTTCCGATTCACGCGAACTGCCGTCGCGCAGTCCGACTACCACATCTGCGCCGCTATCGCGCAGGTTCAGCGCTTGGGCGCGCCCCTGCGAGCCGTAACCAAGGATCGCAATCCGTTTGCCGACCAGCGGCGGCGTGAGCAGCTCGTCCGATCGCCAAGCGCTCATCCGCCCATCACCAGGATCGGCGAGGGTGGCTCGGCAAGCGTCTTCCCAAAGCCATCCACTTTCGCCCTCGACGGTTTCGCGTCCGTTCGGAAGGTGAAGGTTTGGTTCATTTCCGTCATGACTACGGGGAAGCGCTCTTCCTTGCCCGGCGTCTCCAACACCACATCGAAACGGAGGCGGAACGGGGATCGGACCTCCGTCTGGACGATTCTCACAGCCGTAACGTAGGAGCCGTCGGCAAACCGAGTCTCCACCCGCCCGAACGAAAGCTTGGGGCGCTCCACCGACCAAAGCCACTGCCGGAAGAACCACCGGATGTCCGACGGAGCTTCCTTTTGAAGCGCCTGCTCGACGTCGCTCCACTCACTGGCTTTGCCTCGTCGGTCGGAGACCAGCCGTCGCAGGCCGCGAATGACGGATTCTTCGCCGATCTCCTGAGCCAGCATGTTCAGCACGTATGCACCGCGCATGTAGCCGACGTTGCCGTTCGCTCCGTGCGGCTCGACGAGATCGCCAAGAGCCACCTGGGCGGTGCGGTAGTTCCAGCCCTGTTCCAAGGTTCGATCGGAGTTCTTCTTGAACAGCACACTGTCCACATACTGCGTTACGCTTTCGTTCCACATGCTGCGGATATATGTGTTCGGAACCAGGCCACCGAACCAGGTGTGACCGACCTCGTGCGAGGTCGCCCAGGAAGTAATCGGTGGGGAGAGAACCGTGAAACTATAACACTCCAATCCATAGAAATCGGGCGTGTCCACGATGTCATAGTGGTTGTACGGGAATTTGCCGAACCGGTCCTCGAAGAACGCGATCGCCTTGGCGGCGGAATTAACGTCCCGCTCCGCGCGCGTTCGATTTACCGAACCGATGTGCCAGGCTCGTATGGTGCGGCCGCGATCTTTGACTTCCGCTGCGAGCAGATAGGGCCCGCCGACGATGTGATGATATGAGACCGCAACGGGATTGGACCAGGTCACCGTCTTGCGATCGCCGTCCTGTTTCTCCTCCACGAGGTCCCCGTTTGCCATGAGTAGCCAGTCCACAGGGCCGCTCACCGTGATTCGGCTTGTCGCCGGCTGCCTCCCGATGTGGGGCCACCAATACGATAGGAAGAGCGCGTGGTCCTTGCGGATTCCGTCCTGCCTGGGTACGGCGAGGTCCGTATCATAGACGAGGGTAAGGTCGCCGCCTTCTCCCGCGTTCGTGAGGTACAGAACGCTGCCCGCCTGAACGAGTGCAGGCTGCTCGCCCAGTTTTACGTTGGCGGAGGGTAGGTTGGTGAAGAGCTGTAAGGACTCGCCTCGGTAGGTTGCGCGGCTGATCGTATAGCTGTCGTTGATGCGCATGAAGACAGTCTGCGGGCCATCCGACGTTCGGCGGATCTTGGCTGTGATTTCAAAAACCGCCTTCGGCTGGTCTGGGTAGAGATCGGCGACCACGTCGAGATGTTGGATCTCATAGTTGATGGGCAGGTCTTCTGGGATTTCAGCGCCGAGCCGCGGTCCGTCGCCGGTCGGGATGACGGGCACAACGATGTCGTGCTGATGCTCGTGTCGCTGCCACCGATGGAATACGACCCAAGTGCGCCCGAACCGCTCGTATCCGGGAGGAGCGGGGAAGTCCTGGATGCCGATCTGTCGCAGAGCCGCTTCCGTGCCGACCATATGCCGCACCGGCTCCAGGTACTTCGGATCCGCGAAAAGATCTTGAAGCTGAGCGAACGAACCGGCCTGGGCGGCCGCTCGCGCCTGATTCACGATATCCAAGGCAGGGGATTGGACGCCTAACACAAGAGCCGCTATGAGAGTAATCATGCGAGAAGTATAGTCGAACCCGACGGATATACTGGGCCTGGTGTTCGGTCGAAAGATCAAGATTCTCCGCCTCTCGGGCTTTGACGTGTATGTGGATGCGAGTTGGCTTGTACTCGCTGCGTTGGTAACATGGAGCCTTGCCGACAGCGTCTTCCCGATGATGCGCCCAGGATTACCGAAGGCCACGTATTGGTACATGGGCTTGGGGGGAGCGATCGGTCTTTTCCTCTCCATCGTGCTGCACGAGTTCGCACACTCAGTCATAGCGCGAGCGAACGGCATTCGGATGCGAGGCATCACCCTCTTCATTTTCGGTGGCGTCGCCGAGATGATGGACGAGCCGCCGACGCCGGAGTCGGAATTCAAAATGGCGATCGCAGGGCCGATCATGAGCGTTCTCGTGGCAGGGGTTTGTTATGGCGGAGCAGTGGTTCTCTCTGGCCCGATGGAGGTGGTGAGCGTAACGCTGCGCTACCTTGGACAGATCAACCTGTTGCTTGCGGGCTTCAACATGGTTCCGGCGTTCCCGCTCGACGGCGGGCGCGTGCTGCGATCTATCCTGTGGAAAGTCCAAAACAGCCTCAAGAAGGCGACGCATGTCTCCTCGATCATCGGTTCGTCCTTCGGGCTCTTCATGATCTTGGTGGGAGTCGTATCCATCCTCACCGGGCACTTCGTGGCGGGCTTCTGGTGGTTCCTTTTGGGAATGTTTGTTCGCTCGGCGGCTCAGCAGTCCTACGAACAGGTTCTTCTTCGGCAGTACCTCCAGGGCGAGCCCGTTGCGCGATTCATGAACCGGAATGTCGTTACAGTGCCTCCGGACCTTCGCCTGGACGAGTTTGTGCAGAACTACGTGTACTATCACCACTTCAAGGCCTACCCAGTGGTTTCCGAGGGGCGCCTGCTGGGAATCGTCTCGGTGGAGTCTCTTCGCGGCATTCCGAAAGAGCAGTGGGCAACTCTTACGGTTGCCGATGCGATGGAGCCCTGCGATGGCACCAACTCCATCCCGCCGACCCTGGACACGCTCCAGGCGCTTTCGCTGATGGCTCGGCAAGGGAAGAGTCGGCTGCTCGTCGTGGATAATGGCGAGATGATTGGTATGATATCTTTTCGAGATATCATGGAGTTTTTCAATCTCAAAGTTGCCCTGGACGAATCCATTCCGTAGGCTCGCCCGTCAGGTAGAATAGAGCGGCGCAACCGCGCGCTTTCTGCTGCCTATGCCTGAAGAGTCTAACGCCAGTATTCGAGTCGTCCCCGTAGCGGACGAGATGCGCAAATCGTACGTCAACTACGCGATGTCCGTCATCGTCGCTCGGGCATTGCCAGACGTGCGAGATGGTCTGAAACCGGTCCAACGCCGCATCCTCTACGCCATGCTCCAAGGCGGCTACACGCCGGATCGGCCGCGCACCAAGTCCGCCAAGATCGCCGGCGACACCCAGGGCGATTTTCACCCCCACGGCCAAGAGGTCATTTACCCGACTCTCGTTCGGATGGCGCAGGACTTCTCGATGCGCTATCCGCTCATCGATCCGCAAGGGAACTTCGGCAGCATCTACGGCGACCCGCCAGCCGCAATGCGCTACACGGAAGCGCGACTCTCGCCAATCGCCATGGAGATGCTCGAGGACATCGAGCGGGAAACGGTGGACTGGACTCCCACTTACCTTCAAACGAAGAACGAACCCGTCTATCTCCCTGCGAAGTTTCCGAACTTGCTTTGCAATGGTGCTACCGGCATCGCGGTCGGCATGGCGACGAACATGCCGCCGCATAATCTCAACGAGGTCGTAGAAGCGATCCTCATGCGCATCGAAAACCCGAAGTGCACGGTGGAAGACCTGATGACCGTCCTCCCGGGCCCCGACTTCCCGACCTACGGGATCATCATGGGCACCAAGGGCATCAAGGAGATGTACGCAACGGGCCGCGGTCGTATGACCATGCAAGCGAAGACTGCGATCGAGGAGGCGGAGGGCGGCAAGCACAAGATCGTCATCACGGAAGTCCCGTATCAGGTCAACGTCCAAACTTTGATCGAGCAGATTGCGGATCTGGTCAAGAAGAAGAAACAGGACGCGATCGCCGCCATTGATGACTTTACGGATCGGAACGGCCTGCGGATCGAGATTACGATCAAGCGAGACGGCAACCCCCAGAAAGTCCTCAACTACCTTCGGAAGCACACGATGCTGCGCACAACGTTCGGCGCCATCATGCTCAGCCTCATTGACGGCGTTCCGCGCGTTGCGCCCTTGACGACGCTGCTCGACGAATACATCAAGCACCGTCGTCTCGTCATCGAGCGGCGCACTCGATTCGAACTGAATCGCGCCCTCGAAGAGGCGCACATCAGCGAAGGCTATCAGATCGCCAGGGCGAACCTCGACGAGGTGATCCAGGTGATCCGAAATGCGGAAGACCCGGACGCAGCCCGCCGCGAGCTCGTCCGTCGCTTCGGGATGACGATGTTCCAGGCGAACGTCATCCTCAACATGCAACTGCGGCGCCTCACGAAGCTGGAACAACAAAAGCTCGAAGAGGACTATAAGCGGATCCTGCGGCGCGTCAGCGACCTGATGGATATCCTGACGAGCCCGACCCGCATCACCGAGATCATGAAAGAGGAGCTTGAAACCCTCCGAAAGAAGCATGGTGATGAGCGCCGAACGAAGATCATCCCCCATGAGCCGGGCGAGATCAGCGACGAAGACCTGATACCGGACGAGGAAGCGATCGTTACGATCAGCCGGGATGGCTACATCAAGCGGGTGGCGATTGACGCCTACCGAAGCCAGCGGCGCGGAGGCAAGGGGGTCGTCGGAACGAGCCTCAAAGAGGCTGACGAGATCCAAAACCTCTTCCAAGTCACATCGCACCAAACGATCCTGCTCTTCACGGATCGGGGCCGTGTCTTCCGATTGAAGGCCTACGAGATTCCTGAGTCCGGGCGGTACGCGAAGGGTTCACCGGTCATCAACTACATTGCGATTGACAGCGACGAACATGTGACGGCCGCGACCACCGTTCGGGACATGAGCGGGGAAGGGTACTTCATCATGGTCACCAGCATGGGCGAGGTGAAGCGAACGCCGCTCTCGGCCTTCCAGAACATCCGGAGTAACGGATTGCGCGCTTTCGACATCGAGGAGGGCGACAGCCTGCGTTGGGTCCTGCGTAGCAAAGGCAAGCAGGACATCATCATCGTCACCCGAGAGGGCATGAGCATTCGGTTCAACGAGGAGGAGCTGACGAGCCGCAGCCGAGCGGCGGGCGGCGTCCGCGGCATCCGCCTCAGGAAGGGGGACGAGGTCGTCTCAGCCCTGCTCGTAGAGGACGAGAAGCTCGACGTTCTCACCGTCGGCGAACTCGGCCTCGGAAAGCGGACGCCCATCAAGGAATACAGAAGTCAGAAGCGGGGCGGCATGGGTATCAAGACGATGGCGGTTACCAAAAAGACCGGTAAGGTCGTTGGTGCACGAATCGTTGCCCCGGACGATCGCCTCGCCCTCATCACGGTCAAGGGCAAGACGCTTCGCCTCAAGGTCTCCGAAGTACGCCGCGTGGGTCGAATCGCTCAAGGTGTCAAGCTGATTAACCTCGCGCCCGACGACCGGATCGCAAGCATCGCGCGGTTGATCACCGAGACGGATACGGGCGAGCAGTAGCTACCGGTTCCACTCTGGATAGATGTCCTTCCGGCTGGAGAAGATCGGTCGGCGCAACTGCCCGTAGATGAGCGCTTTTGCGTGCCCATCCGCGAAGAGTCCGATCGCCTTTTGCGTGTGCAACCAGTGGAAGTGCCTTCGCAGGCTTTCCCGGTTCGGTGGGCTGTCGTACCAGTTCTCCACTTGCAGGAAGTTGCAGACCGGCACCCACGCGTTGTGCTCCCAGGCGATGAGAGTTTCAGCCGGCTCTTGCACTTCGCTCTGCTTCGCGCCGACGCATTCCCAGAAACCCATCCTGCCGATGCGAATCTGTTTGACGCTCGGGCCCCACTCGTTCCCGCGGGCGCCAGGGTTTCGACTGTAGTAGCCCGAGTAGTACGGAGGGCTCCACCAGTTGAGGCAGTAGCTCATCTGCCACGTACCGGGCTTCGAGGGACACTGCTTGACACCTTCGTTTTGGATGTAGGGATCCAATTTGCCCGGGCGCGGCTTGTTTCGAGCGGGTTGGTTCACGCGTCCCCAGAACCCGCCGTAAATGCCGCCGTTGTTGTTGTCGTAGCCGATCCACGGATCCTGCGGTGCGAATCCTTCGAGCGGGCTCGCCGTGAACGCCGGGAACCAGGTGTCGTCGTGATCGGTGAGGTACATCATCATCGCCATGCCCAGCTGCTTTTGGTTGCTGAGGCAGGCGGTCTGTTTTGCCGCGTGCTTCGCCTGAACGAAAACCGGAAAGAGGATGGCCGCCGTGATCGCGATGATCGCGATTACCACCAAGAGTTCAACCAATGTGAATGCCTTCTGCCGCATGAGGACCTCCTCGCGTCCTTGCGAACGCTTTCTCCATTCTACATGCTTTTCCTGCCCCAGGATCCATGTATTTGCGGGAATTAGGTGGAAGCCTACTGCAGCGCCCGGATCGCTTGGAGGACCTCGGCCACCGAAATCTCGGAGACTCCGGCATCGTTCGAGAGGGCCACGAGGTTCGGATTCGGTGGCGCCCACAGGGAGACGACCTCCTTCCGATACAGCCCGACAGTGGGCTTGTCGAAAGCGGCCGCAAAGTGAAGGATTCCGTTGTCCAAGGTAACCACGATGTCCGACCGCTCGATTGCGCCGACGACCTGCGGCAGGGTGAGCTTTCCCCGGAGGTCCTCAACGAGCCCCTCGCGCACCAGCGCCTCTTCGCTGTCGGCAGAGTGATAGAACTGCGCTTGCCGCTTCGGCGGCGCCCCCAAGAGCCCCGGTCTGACGCCCCATTCGCGCAACAAGCCCGCCCATTTCTCCATAGGCCAGAGCTTGTGGGCCAGAGAGCCGCCTGTCGAGATGAGCGCTTTGGGCGTCTCGAACGGCGGTTCCTCAGACGCGAAACGGTAGCGCGGGATGCCGCCGGGCCACGACGCGCCGGGGACCGGATCGAGATAGGCGAGGCGGATGAAGATCTCTCCAATGAAGCCGGTCTCGAGGAACGAATACCGCTGCGCAAGGTCTTCCGTCGCCCACTGCGTGTCCCGCCAGAGGTCACCCCGCTCGTCCGGAGGGTACTCCCACGCTCCGCGGCCGTCAGGACTCAAGCACGGCCCGCAAACGAACGTGCCCTCCCCCAGAAGAGCGGCGATCGCCATGTGAGCCTGGGAGTGTTCGAGGTTGATCACGAGGTCATACCCGCCGATCTGCGCCTTCCGGACGAGGGCCTCTTCGATCGAGAGGCGCAGCGGCCTCCCGACGATTCCAAACCTCCAGTCATACAGTCGTAGGCTTTCGACGGCCGCGATCTCCAGCTCTTCCGTCCGCGTTCCGCCGTAATAGTCGAGGATCCCGTCCGGATGGAAATGCCGGATCGCTTGCGCCAGGGGCGTCGCAATGGCGAAGTTGCCCAATGCGTCGTTGACGAGCAGCGCCACCCTCGCGTTCGTGGGCAGCCGATCGCCGGTGTACCGCCTCACTGGCTCTTTCCACCTCCCGGATCACTCGTAATCTCTACGACCAGGCTCACCTCGGCTTGTCGCGCTTCGCCGTTGGGCGCCGGAAGGGAGACGGTGCCTTCCTGCCGCACATTTCCGCCGATCAGGCGACCCGTCGTGGCCTCGAAATAGAAAACAGCCCGGGCCTTCAAACCCTTCACGTCACTCTTCGTGGTCTGTTCGACTTTGTAGGCGCGAACACCACGGACGGTCTCCTCGCCCAGAAACGTCCAGGTCTCGGTCGCTTTGACCTTCCCAAGAAGAGGCCACTCGCGTTCTCCGGTCATAGACCAACTCGTCCCTGGTACGATCCTCTTCTCCGGGAACGGGATGAATCCGATCAGCTGCACTGCCGCCACCACGGCTTCCGGCGGCGTAAGCAGCCGGCCTCTCGAGTCCACGTCTACGACCGTGGGTTTCTCCGTGAAGAAGCCGCTGCGCTCGGTTGCCTCGCCTTTCTCGACGGTTAGCGGCGTCGCGACCAGCTTCAGCGTGTAGATGTCGCCGTCCTGACTCTCAACGCTCGAAGTGACGCTCATCGAGAATTTCTGCACGACAGGCTCCGCCCCTTCGAGGCTAATGCGGCTCTCGCCCCGAAAGACTCGGACAAATGACTGTCCAGGTTTGAGGTTGAGCCGGAGCAAGACCCCTTTTGGCGCATCCACCTTGGGTTCCTCCAGTGTTGGGGGGTCCAGGCGCACGATCGGCTCGCTGTCCTCAGGCGTTGGCGCTTGTAGGGTGCTTCGGTCCTGATCTGGGGGGGCGCCAGTGTGTTGAGGCCCCTTGTCGCCGCGGCAGCCCCCGGTTGTGGCTGACAGCAGCAGCCCGAGTCCTACTGCGAACCCGGCGATACCGCGAGAAACCTGGTAATTGGACCGTTTCATATGGGACGAACTCGGATATACTGAACTCGTGCTCCGGGCGAAACGACGCCCGAGATCCTTGTGGAGGTACAAACTATGAAAGGACGAAAAACATTACTCATTGCACTGAGCAGCATTGCTGCCGTTACGGCTGTCGCGTTTCTTGGCGGTGGCGCGCCTTGGAGCGACGACTTCGAATCGTACCCGCTCGGCCCGATCGCCGGGCAAGGCGGATGGGAGGAATGGACGGGCTCCCAAAACGTCTCTGGCCAAGTCTCAAACGCGCAGGCGCACAGCGGCTCCAAGTCGCTGCTGATTGAAGGCGGCGTTTCCGGCGGAGATGGAGGCGACGACACGGTTCAGCGCTTTTCCGGCCTTACGACCGGGCGTTACCTGATGAAGGCGTGGACTTTCGTGCCTTCTACGGCAACGGGCGCAGGCTGGTTCATCATGCTCAACCAGTATCCCCAGCCTCTGAACTGGTCGCACCAGGTGAACTTCAATGCCGACACGAACAAAGTAACCGCTGACTTCCAGCAGGGCGAAACCGACCTGGTCAAGGGTCAGTGGGTTCCGTACATGGTGGATATCAACTTGGACACGGACAAGCAGCACACCTACTACAACGGTGTGCCGTTCGTCATCGGCCAGAGCTGGAAAGACGGCGTGAGCGGGATGGGCATTTCGAACATCGCCGCTCTCGACCTCTATGGCGGAGAGTTCAACTCCAACCCGCCGGGCACGAGCGGTATGTACTTCGATGACATCACGCTCGCCGTCGTCCCGACGATCGCGGATGTCACTTTCCAGAGCCCCGGCGGCGGGAACGCGGGCGGCACGATCGCCGACCTCGCCGACCTCGATGACTCGGTCTATCGAACGTTCTCGGACTTCACCTCCGAGATTCAGTTCGCCAACCTGACCGCCATGGTCGTCGGCATGAACACCTCCGTGGCCACCCCGAACAAGCTCTGCGTCACGATCAAGGCGAAGATCAACCAGTCCGTTGGCGGCTTCCTACGAGTGGCCTTCCGAGACTGGAACACGGGCGAGTTCGTGGACGTCGGTCCGGTCTTCCAGACGACGACCGACTTCCAGTTCTTCCACGTCGAGAACGTGCCGGCTGGCAACTTCGTTCGAGCCAGCGACGGTCGCATCGAGATGCGGGTTCGCTCCTATGTGAACCTTCCGATCACCGAAGCCACGTTCTTCACCG
>RFHN01000235.1 GCA_003695835.1 Armatimonadota bacterium | reverse complement strand
TCGAACTGGCCGCTCGCCTCCAAGACGGTCAGAACCGGCTCGGCTTCAGCCCGGTTCACGACCGCAATCTTGTGCGCCTTTGGCTTCTCCATCGCCTGCTCCACGCCCCCGATGCCGAGGATGAGAATGAACTCCAAGAAGAACGGCCCGAGCAGCGAGGTCCCTAATACCCGTTTGTCGCGAGTGAACTCTCGGAGTTCTTTCAGCAAGACCGTCAGCCACGCCTTCACGCAGCCACCCCCTCAACCAGGGCGAGGAAGACTTCCTCCAGGGCGCGCTTTCCTGTCCGTTCGCGTAGCTCTTCCATAGTGCCGATGGCTGCGACTCGGCCAGCGTGAACGACGCAGATCCGGTCACATAGCCGCTCCGCCTCGCTCATCACGTGAGTGCTGAAGAGGACCGTCTTTCCGACATCCCGTTGGCGCTCGATGAAGCCCATGATCGTCTGCCCGGCGATGACATCCAAGCCCGCCGTTGGCTCGTCGAAGAACAAGACCGGTGGGTCGTGCAGGATCGTCCGAGCAAGGCTCACCCTTTGGCGTTGGCCCGTGGAGAGCTTGTCGCACAAGCGGTCCGCGAATTCGTGAATGTCCAAAAGGTCAATCACTTCGGCCACGCGCCGGCCCAACTCCTGCCCGCTAAGTCCGTAGAGAGCGCCCATGTAGGCGATCATCTCGCGCGCCGTCAGACGCGTATAGAGCGCGGTCGTCGTGCTCATGAACCCGATGTTCCGGCGGACCCGTTCGGGCTCTCGCACGATGTCCGCTCCGGCGACCGCGGCAGTTCCGCTTGTCGGCGAGAGAACGGTACTCAGCAGCCGAAGCAGGGTCGTTTTGCCGGCCCCGTTCACTCCGAGCAGGCCAAACACCTCGCCGGGGTGGGCTTCGAACGACACGCCGTCCACCGCACGAACGACGCCTCGCTTGCTGTCTCGGAAATGCTTGGAAAGCGAGTCCACGCGAATCATAACCGCACTACCTTACCGACTGCGCGCCCGCGAGGTTGCCAAAAGAAATGGCGCGCTCGAGAGGATTCGAACCTCCGACCTACAGGTCCGCAACCTGTTGCTCTATCCACTGAGCTACGAGCGCGCTCAGCGCAAATTATACCGCCTCAACCGGGCCGGGCAAGACGGCTACTCGACGGGCCGTCAGAATCGCAGCGATACCATCAGGCCTGGCTTCTTACCGAAGGTCGGAGCGAGAAGGATTCCCCGTCCGGACACGGCGATCCGCCCACTCGCGTAGCCGACCGCCGCGCCCCCAATCACATCAATCCAACGATGCCGACCCAGCATGACGCGGGAAGATCCGATCAACGCAGCGCCGAAGTACCAGTACGGCGCATCCGCTGGATGAAAGGCAGACTGCACGGTAGCGACGGCGAAAGCCGCGCTGGTGTGCCCACTGGGGAAGCTCCCTTTCGCCCCTGTGTCCGGGCGGGGTGCGTCCACGGTCACCTTCAGAAGCGCGGTAACTCCAGTGCTCAGCAAGAGGGCATCGCCAGCCCGAAGACTGCGGTTCCACTTGAGGTCCTTGGGAGTGCCCGGATGAAACCAGTAGTCTCCGAGCAGTCCTGCGGCGAGAAAGGCAACGTTGAAGTCATTGGATACCCTCTCCCCGAACTCATGACGGAAGCCCCCATCCTGGCCGAAGGCGGAGCCGGCGAGGAGGACAACTACTGCGAAAGCAAAGAACCGCCGCACAATGCGCCGCAGTGTACCGCGAAGGATGCCAAGCGAAAGAGAGAGGCCGGCTGGGAGCCGGCCTCAGGGGGACGGGAGGTAGGGAGGTTCCTATCGGAGGTAGAGAAGGGGAGTTACTTCTTCCGCTTTCGAGCGAGGATCGCACCCACTCCGGCTGCCAGAGCGAGAAGGCTCGCTGGCTCCGGAACGGCTTGTCCGACGAACAGCCAGTCAGACGAATACACGTGCTCGTCCGGGTCGTGGTGGTTCAGCCACCCCCAACCCACGAACCACTCCGGACCGGACATGCCGTGCCCACCGAGGCGGTGGTTGTCCACGTTGTTGAACTTGAACGAGAAGTCGTGGCTTCCCGCCTCGTCCCAGAGGGAAATCGGCTCGTTGTTGCCCATACCGAAGGTGGACTGGATGTAGCCGTTGTTGTTGAGGCTCTCGTTCACTTCGATCATCGGGTCCCCGCTCGCGATGTTGTCGCGATAGGTGAAGTCCACGATCCAGAGGCCCGAGTAATCCGGGTCGTAACTCGTCCCTGCATCCAGACCGCCGAACACGGTGCCGAAGATCCGGACTTCGTCGTCCGACAGGTCGTCCGGGGTGTCGTTGTCGTTGTACCGGAGCCGCATGTCCGAATCGGGATGGCTGAAGTCGAACGTGAAGACGTCGTGGTTGCTTGTGATGTCGAACAGTTCATCCAGCCGCAGTCCGTACTTCGGCGGGCGCTGATTGCCGTCGGGGTGACTGAAGAGGTAGTACTCGACGATGGTCGCATGGGCGGCCGCCGCTCCGAAGAGGACGGCTGCAACGGTTGCAAATCGGTAGGTCGCTTTCATTCTTTCTTTCTCCGAGTTGGACTCGCTCACACACCACGCAACTCGGGGGCCAAACCGGCGCCAGTCAGAGAAAGTCAGGAGGAATTGCGGGGTTGTCCCTGTGCACGACGAGCCCAGGCTGGTATGATTAGCATCTCTGGCGACAGACGACCCGATGCCCCTTCGCGAACTCAGGGATTGGCTGCCAACCCTCCCTTCCATCGAGGCCTCTGCGGGTGCAGAGGTATGGGCGGAGTGCTCTGAGGAGAGCCGCGCGCCCTTGTTGGCCGCCTCGTTACTCCGCACCCCGCCCTCCGGGCGCGGCGCCCTCATCCTCACGCCGACCGTGGAGAGGGCCGTTCGCTGGCACGCCCGACTCTCCCTGCTCGGCCTACCCGAGGGATCCCTTCATGTGCTCTCTTCCGTGGAGTCGTCGCTCTATGACGACATGCCGCCGGAGCAGCAAGCGCTGTCGGATCGCGTTGCGGCGATGGCTGCGCTGGCCTCGGGTAGCGGAATCGTTCTTGCCGTGCCCCAGGCGGTTCTCGAACTCTGCCTGCCGCCCGGCCAGTTCGAGAGACTGAGCTTCACTCTCCGCGTGGGCGCCGACCCGCGAGGCGCGATACCCGATTGCCTTCTCAGAGACTCGAGCGACGCGGTCGAGTCGGTCCTCTACGCCCTCACGCAGCTGGGCTATGAAAGAGAGGACCCGGTGCGGAGGCCCGGGTCGTTCAGCCGGCGCGGCGGAATCGTGGACCTGTTTCCCTATGGTTCGCCGCTTCCGATCCGCCTCGAATTCTTTGGCGATGAAATCGAGAGCGTCCGGGCGTTCGACGTTGAGACCCAGCGCAGTACGGCAAGCCTTGAGGAGGTGGCCGTCCGTCCCGGCAGAACGCTCGTCGGCGCGGACACGGAGGCTGCGGTCGAGAAGGTTCGGCAACGTTTACGCTCCGCTGGCTCCGAGGAACTGGTCGAGGCCCTCGAAGACGACCTCTCTCTGCTCGCCGAGGGGATCCCGTTCGACCGGCTGGAGCTCTACCAACCGCTGCTTTACGAGCGCGCCACGGTGCTCGACTATGCGAAGGACTGCCTCGTCGTCCTCGACGATCCCTTGGAAATCGAGGTCTACGCCGAGAGAGCGAAGGACGATTTGGAGGCAGCCCTCCACTCCCGTATGCACCGGAAAGAGGTGCCACCGATCTCGGCTGAGGAATACCTGGGGTCCCTGGCGACCGTGGCGACGGCGGAGCGCCGGATCGCTCTGACTACCGCCGACTCCGTTCCGGACTGGTTCGGTTCGGCGACGCCTCGACAGATTGGCACGCAGAGCTTGGCCCCCTACCGGAGCCGCCCTGAATCACTGGCTGCCGCGCTCGTCGGGTGGGCGGAGCAGGGCGTCATTGTCGTCGCCGGTACCGACCAGCCCACGCGAGCGAAACAGGTGCTCGGCAGTCTCGATATTCCCGTGGTCGAAGAGCCGGAGAGAGAGCCACAGCCGGGCGCAATCCACCTCGCAAGTGGCAACCTGGCCGGTGGATTCGCCTGGCCCAATGCGAAGTTCGTCCTTCTGACGGACGTCGAGCTTTTCGGCGCCGGTCGGCTCCGACTGCCACAGCGGCGCTTCCGCGAGGGCGTCCCCATCGCGAGTGTGCTCGACCTGAAACCGGGCGACTACGTCGTTCACATTCAGTACGGAATCGGCGTATACCGCGGCCTCGCCCGCCGCGTCGTGGACGGCGTCGAGAAAGAGTTCCTGCAGATCGCTTACAAGCATCCCGACCAACTGCTGCTTCCCACGGATCAACTGGATCGGATTCAGAAGTATCTCGCCCCCGGCGACAAGCCCCCCGTCATTCACCGCATCACAGGCGGAGGCTGGAAACGGGCGGTGAAGTCCGCGCGGGAAGGGGCGGCGGAGCTGGCTCGGGAGCTCGTCGAAATCTACGCCCGTCGTACTCAGGCAACCCGCCCGGCGTACGGCCCCGACACGCCCTGGCAGGCCGAAATGGAAGCGGCGTTTCCGTACGTCGAGACTCCAAGCCAACTCAAGGCGATCCGCGAAATCAAGCGGGATCTCAACCGCCCCATCGCGATGGATCGTTTGGTGTGCGGCGACGTGGGCTTCGGGAAGACAGAGGTCGCCATTCGCGCCGCGTTCAAGGTCGTGCAAGCGGGGAAGCAGGTCGCTGTCCTCTGTCCCACGACCATCCTTGCGGACCAGCATTACGAAACGTTCCGAGAACGCCTCGCGCCGTATCCCGTCCGAATCGGGCTGTTGAATCGCTTCCGAACGACTGCCCAGAGAAAGACCGTCTTGGAGGGGCTTGCCGACGGCAGTCTCGACATCGTCATCGGCACCCATTCGCTGCTCCAGAAGAACGTCCGCTTCGCCAACCTCGGCATGGTAATCGTGGACGAGGAACAGCGCTTTGGCGTGAAGCACAAGGAAGCGCTCAAGAAACTGCGGATCAACGTGGACGTTCTGACGCTGACAGCCACGCCGATACCCAGAACGCTCAATATGGCGCTCATGCACATACGGGA
>RFHN01000234.1 GCA_003695835.1 Armatimonadota bacterium | reverse complement strand
GATCCAGCCCGCGGAGGACTCCAAGAAGACGGGCATCATCCGTATCACGCCCCATCAGGACCGGAGCGGGAACTCGAGCGGGAGCGCCAGCGAGTCCGAAAACATTTACCGAATTGCACTCGAAAAGATGAAGGCCGGAGATTACAGGGGAGCGATCGCCGACTTCCAGAAGTCGCTCTCGGGCAGCTCGCAGCCCGCCTTGACGCACCAGCTCATCGGACGTTGCTACCGACAGCTCGGCGATTTCGAGAATGCGAAGTCGCATCTTCGCCGCGCGCTGCAGCTCTTCGAGAATTCCAAGGCGCCTGGCGCGCAGGCTGGGGCGGAAGCTTGCCGACGCGAGTTGGCCGCTATCGGCGGATGATGTCTCGGCTGATCCTCGCTCTCTGGCTGCTCGTCGCGTTGCCGCTTTCCGGCGCCGCGAAGCCTCTGCTGATGATCTATCAGGTCCGGGAGGCGACCTTCTCGGAGACGGACCCGAACCTGATCGTGGACCAGGCTTTGGCGGAAGAGCTTTCCATCGTCGGCAAAGTCAAGGCGGTTCTTTGGAACAAAGAGGACCCGACGATCCGGGAAGCGATCCGAGTGGGAAGGATTCGCTCCCTACCCCAAAACCCTTCGCCGGCCGAGGTGATCCAAGTCGCCAACGCGATCGGGTGCCAGTACGTGGCGGTCGTCCGTGTAACTCATGTCGGGGCGCTGCTGGATGGATCCCTCGATCTGTACCGCGACGGCCGACGGATCTGGCAAGCGACCGCCTCGACCGCCATCGTCCGCGACGGCGCGATTGACAAGGTTTCGACGATTCGCTCCGTAGCTGCCACCTGGGCGGCCAAGATGAACATCGAGCCGTTCAAAGAGCTGACGGGGATACCCACCGACGCACCGGTCGGCCCGCCGCTGGTCACAACCTACGCGACGCAAGACGCGCCCCAAGCGCCCTATGATCTCGGTCGAAAGGCGTTGGACGAAGGAAGAGTTTTGGAAGCGATCGTCTACTTGCGCGACGCTGTGGATGCCGAGCCTCTCGATCCGATGCGCCGCATCGCGTTGATCGAAGCGTTGCGGCTTGCCGGTCACCCGTTCCTCGCAGCGCAGGAAGCGCAGCGTGCCGCGGAACTGCTTCCCTCGGAGCCCAAGCTTCTGGCGATGGCGGCGCAGGCTTGGCTTCAGGGCGGCCAGATCGAGAAGGCGCACGAGATGATCAGCCGCGTCCTCGAGCGGGAGCCGGAGAACGCCGCTGCCCTTGGCGTGCTCGCCGACCTGTACGTCGCGCGCCTCGACTACGCAAAAGCTATCGAGGCGATGAACGAAGTCATCCGACTCCAGCCCACGGCGGAGGCCTTCTACAAGCGGGCGCAGATCCACGCGCTGAAAGAGGACTTCGCCGCGGCAAAGGCGGATCTGGATCGTGCCAAAGAGATGGGGCTGCCGCAAGACGAGATCAGCGTCAACCAGAGGTACCGCCAATACGCCTCTGTCCTCGAGCAGCTCTTCGAGTCGCTTGCGCTCCGAATCCGAAACCTCTTGCGCGAAGCGAAGTCGGGCGATCCCTCACCCTCTTTGGCGAATCGAGCGGCTGGCTTGGTCAACGTTGTCGCCGCCTACGAGCAGTTCCTCGATCAGGCAGAAGTACCGGAATCGCACAAGCGAAGTCACGCCACGAGGGCACTGGCCGCGAACTTGCTACTCCAATCAGCGCTGACGGCCCAAAGGTTCGTTCAGGAAAAGAACGAAGAAACGGCAGCCGAGGCGGATCTGCTTCAGGTGGAAGCCATGAGAGAGCATGCCCTGGCCAAGCAGCTCTTCGCGAAAGAACTGGGCCGCTGAAAGCGAAAGGAGAGAGCAAAGATTCGATGATCGGCGAAACCTGGCAACTGACCGTTTACGGAATCGGATTGTTCGTGCTTTCGGCGACCGCTTCGGCCCTCTACCACGGGTGGTTTGCTCGGAGGACCGACGTTTCGCCGAAGCCCGGCGACAAGATTCGCCTCCGTTGCGGCGCCGCCACATACGTTTGCACCTTCTTGCGGGAGACGCGGCGCCGCTGGGTCGTTTCGCCTTTGCAAATCGTCGGCGGCGTCATCCCGACGCGAAGCCAGCGCGAGCTGCTGGGTACGTTCGGGACGAGCGCGGGCGTCGCGGTCTTTACCTCCGAGGTCGTTGCATCGGATGAAGGCGAAGTCCATCTCCGAAAACCGCGTGAAGTCCGAGTCCGGGATCGGCGGCTCTACCCTCGCGTTCACTTCGATCGCCCTCTGCCAGCCTCCGCAAGCGGAACGCCCAGCCTGATCGAGAACATGGGCATGCGGGGCGCGCGGCTGCGCACGTCTACCCCGCTCCGCCCGGGCGATTCCGTACGACTGTGGCCGGCTGGGGCTGGCATTCAAATCTGGGGCATCGTCCTCGAGACGGAAGAGGACCAACCGGGGCGATATCGGTCGCGCGTAATCTTTGAGGATGAAGTTCCCCTCTCGTTCTGTTGGGAGCTGGCGACGAACGACGGGAACGCAACGAGCGACCGAACGTAGAAAAGACATGAAACGTTGGGTTTTCGCTCCTGCACTCGGAGCGCTTCTTGGATTCGGTTACGCCAACCTTTGCCACATGACCGGACTCGGCTGACCAATCACTCGCTCGGGCACGGTCGTGCCCACCCTGCTCGGCGCAATTCTCGGTCTCTTGGCGGTCGCATCTTCCAGCCCCAGCGACGGGTAGCCTACGGAACATGAAAGCCAACGTATCCTGGGACGGCGAAATGGGCTTCGTCGCCGATCCCCCCTCGGGCAACCGTTTCGTGTTCGACGCTCATCCCGACTTTGGCGGGAAGAACAAGGGGCCGTCTCCCTTGGAGACTCTGCTCTGCGCCCTCGCCGCGTGCACGGGCATGGACGTCATCAGTATTCTGCACAAAAAGCGGCAGACGGTAACGGCCTACCGAATCGAGGTCGAGGGCGAGCGCGATCCGGAAGGCACGTGGCCCCGCCCCTTCAAGCGGATCGTGGTCCGCCACATTCTCGAAGGCCCTGACCTCGACGAGGCAGCCGTCCAGCGAGCCATCGAGTTGAGCGACGAGAAGTACTGCAGCGTGAGCGCAACCCTTCGCTTCAAGCCGGAGATCGAGACCGAATGGCGAGTCCTCTCCCAGAGCAGCTGAACCAATACCTGGTCGAGCTGGACGGCAGCGCCCATCCGGTCCTGATGGAGATGGAAGAGGTCGCGCGCCAGGAAAAGTTTCCGATCATCGGACCCCAGTGCGGGCGGACGATGGCGATCTTGGCAACGGCAATCGGAGCCAAACGCGTATTCGAGATGGGCTCTGGCTACGGGTACTCCACGCTGTGGTTCGCCCTGGCGGTCGGAGAGGGCGGCGAGGTCGTGCACACCGACTCTGACCAGGCCAACAGCGAACGGGCGCGCGCTTTCCTCTCGCGGGCGGG
>RFHN01000233.1 GCA_003695835.1 Armatimonadota bacterium | reverse complement strand
CGCCCACTCTCTATAGAACGGCTGCCGCGCCTCGAGGAGCTGTCGGTTGAGAGCACGGCTGCCGATCGCGACCGGTGTGTCGGCAGAGAAGAGCTTCTCGACTTCCTCGATGGGCGTGGCAAGGTCGGCGTCGCAGAGGAGGAGCCACTCCGCGTCCAATAGCGTCATGCCCGTCCGGACGGCGCAGCCCTTCCCTCGGTTGGGAGTGTACGCGTGGAGGCGAAAGCGAGGGTCTTGCTGGGCAAAGCGCTCCACGATTTGGACGGTTCCGTCCGTGCTGCCGTCCGACACGACCAGCACCTCCCACGTCCAGCCAGCCTCTCGCTCCTTTTCGGTGAGGTATTCGCCAAGCCGCTTCAGCGTCGCCTCGATGCGCGGCTCTTCGTTGTAGGCGGGGACGACGACGCCAAGGTACGGACGGCTCACTTTCGCGAGTTTACTTGCAGGAAGTCGGCGACGAGCGGCAAACTATCGGGGAGAGAGGGAGAATCCGGTGTGGCACAACTTTTCGAAGGTTGAGAAGGCGGTCGCAGGGGCGGCTGCTGCCATCACGCTCGGCGGAGTTGCCTGGGTAGGGACGCAGACGGTGCGCGCCAAGAGTTCGCCGGCTTACACGTTGAGCGAGGAGGATGCGAAGGCCGGGCGGTTTCCGGTTCATGTGGCGGGGGCGGTCGAGAATCCGACCGTGATCACTGCGGACGACCGCATGATCGTCGCGGACGCGATCGAACTGGCTGGCGGAGCTACTCGGGAGGCAGACCTCTCTCAACTGAACCTCGCTGCCAAACTCGAACCGAACACGCAGGTCTACGTGCCAATTCAGGGAGAGACGGCGCCCCCGAGCCCCTATTTGGCGGGCGGCAGTCCAAGCCCATCTGCGTCAGGCGGAGGCAGTTCGGTTCCCGCAGGTCTCCGGATCAACCTCAATACGGCGACTCAGGCGGAGTTGGAGCGGCTGCCGGGCGTGGGGCCGGTCACAGCACAACGAATCATCGAATATCGCTCGCAGGTTGGCGCCTTCCAATCCGTCGAGGAGCTGGAGAACGTGAAGGGCATCGGGCCAAAGAAGCTGGAGCAGATCCGCCCGTACGTGACCGTCCGGTAGCCTTGGCTGGGTACCTTAGGCGGACATGGCACGATTGATCGGCGCGCACATGCCCACGTCTGGCGGCTTCGGAGAGGCCGTTCGCAAGGGAAGCGAGATCGGTTGTACTGCGGTTCAGGTGTTCACGAGTAGCCCGCAGCAGTGGCGCGCGAAGAAGATTACCGATGAGATGGTGGAGGATTTCTTGGCGGCGCGCGAGGAGACGGGTTTGGATTGGATGATCTCGCACGATTCGTACCTCATCAATTTGGCAGCAACGGAAGAGGATTTGAGGAAGAAGAGCATGGAGGCTCTCATCGCTGAGATGGAGCGGTGTTCGAAGCTGCGGATCCCGTACGTGGTTTCTCACATGGGGGCGCACAAGGGGGAGGGTGAAGAGAAGGGGCTGAAACGGCTGACGAAGAGCACCAAATCGGTTCTGGCTGAAACGCCCGAGGATGTGAGCCTCGCGATGGAGACGACTGCGGGCACCGGCTCCAGCCTGGGTTACCGTTTCGAGCATCTTGCGGAGGTGCTGGAAGGGTGCGGTTGGCCGGAGCGCCTGGTGGTCTGCCTCGACACCTGTCACGTGTTCGCCGCTGGCTACGACATTCGAACCGAGGAGGGATACGAAGCGATGATCGAGGAGTTCGGAAGCTTGGTCGGCCTCGAACGGATCGTCTGCATCCACGCGAACGACTCGCTTCATCCGTTCGGCTCAAGGAAGGATCGCCACGCGCACATTGGCGAGGGCGAAATCGGGCCGGAGGCGTTTCGACGTATCGTCAACGATCCTCGTCTCGCACATGCGCCTCTGATCGTCGAGACTCCCGATGCGGAAACGATGCATGAAGTCAACGTGCGTCGCCTGACAGAGATGTTGTCTTGAGGGAGAAGGGGGACCTCGAATGAGCGAAGAGACAAGAAACGAGAGCTCCGAAGCGGAGGTGCGGATCGGAGATCTGTTACTCTCTTCGTTTGAGGTGTTTGCGGGATACGCTTGGCAGAGATTGGGCCTGATTCCGAATCCCGTGACGGGTCAGGTGGAAGAGGATCTCGGCGAAGCGCGAACCGCGATTGACGTTTGCGGGCGTCTCATCGAGTTTCTCGAGCCACACCTCGACGACGAGAGCCGCCGAAGGGTCCACTCCGCGCTGAGCGATCTGCGAATCCAGTACGTGAAGAAGATGGGCGCGGGAGGATCCGGCGGCTAATCGCTACTGCGGTTGAGTCTGGCGAAGACATCCTCTTCGGCCATGCCGCGGATTCGGATCGTCTTTCGACGGGACTTTTCGCCTCGAACGATCTCTAAGTTCGACTTAGGGACTCGAAGGGTCTTGGCAAGCGCTTCGCACACGGCGCGGTTCGCCTCTCCGTCCGCGGGAGGGCACGGGACTCGAACGCGTATCACTCCGCCTTCCACGGAGACCTCGGTCCGGTTGGCTCGAGGCGTTACGAGGACGTCGAGGATCGTTTCTGTCACCGTTACCCGGCCGCTCTTCGCTTCGTGTCTTCGAGGCGCGTGTAGAACGCATCGAGGAAGGATCGCAGTTGGGCGATGAACGCGTCTCGCTCCGCCCGAAGATGCTCAATCTGCGCGGAGACCTGTGTCCGCTCGCTTTCCGCCTGCGCGAGGATCGCCGAGGCCTTCTCTCGAGCCGCCTCGAGAATCCTTTCAGCCGAGGCTTGGGCGGCGACCAGCGTCTCGTTGATCAGCGATTCGCGCTCACGCAATTCATCGCGCTCTTTTTCGAGTTCGGCAGTACGCTGTTCGAGGTCTCGAATCTCTCGGAGCAGAGACTCGAACTCCGCCGCAACCCGTTCGAGAAATGCGCGCACTTCAGGGGCGGAGTAGCCTCGGAACGAGGTTGGAAACTCTTTGCTTTCGATGTCGAGCGGTGTGATCCTTCGGTTTTCCATGGGTTTGCCCTCCTTGGCAAATGACAGCGGCTCGTGCCGCCTTCTTTTATTTTACGCTTTTATGCGCGCTTTGAGTTGCTCGATCTTCGCTCGAACCGTTGCGGTGGTGGGATCGTTCGGGAAGCGTTGGATCCTCAGCTCATGGATTCGAATCGCCTCGTTCAGAAGCCCCATCTCCTCATAGGCTCGGGCGAGGGAGACGAAGTTCTGAAGGAACTGACTCTTCTCGATAATCGGCTCGAGGACCACAGGAACGCGATCGTAGAGCTTGACGGTGGGTTTGATGTAATAGTTGGCTTCGACCTGCGCGGCGACGGCGTCTTCGGGGTGACTCCGGCGGAACTGTATCGCTTCGGCGAGTGATTCCGCTTCCCTTCCGACGTTGCCGAGCATGAAGACGAGATCGCTCACGGTCTGCGCGTCGTCCGGATTCTGGGCGACGAGGATCTTGAGAATGCCGACGCAAGCCTCGTACTCGCCCGCGTGAAAATGGGCATCGAGCTTCTGGCGCAGTTGAGCCTCGTACGCGTCATAAATGCGATCGGCACGCTCCTTGCCCGGCGTTAGCGCTGGCTGCTGGGCGATCGCTGTCCCAACAAGCAGAGTAACGACCATGAGACAGCGCAGTTTCATCGGCTCAGTTCCTCGTCAAGGATCTGATTCACCAGCCCCGGGTTTGCTTTGCCTTTCGTCTCTTTCATCACTTGGCCGACCAAGAAGCCCTTCACGGACGTCTTACCCTGTTTATACCTTTCTACCACGTCGGGGTTGGCTTCGAGGACGCGCTGCACGAGGCCGCGAATCGCGCTGTCGTCGGTAATCTGCTTCATCCCTTCCTGCTCGACGATGTCGCCGGGCATCCTCCCATCGCGGAAGGCCAGCTCGAGCACGTCTTTGGCCTGTCTCCCGTTGATCGTGCCTGCTTGCAGTAGAGCGATGAGGTCTCGGAGGTGCTCCGGTTGGATCTTCGTGTCCTGGACGGTCTGTCCTGATTCGTTGAGAAGCCTGGCGAAGTCCCCGTTCATCCAGTTGCAAGCGAGCTTCGGATCGGTTCCGAGGCTCACTGTTCGGTCGAAGAAATCTGCCCAGGCTGGGTCTTGGATGAGCACGCCCGCGTCGTAGGCGTCCAAGCCCAGTTCGTGGATGTATCGTTTCCGTTTTGCCAACGGAAGCTCGGGCAAGGACTGCCGGACGCGCTCGATCTCTTCTTCT
>RFHN01000232.1 GCA_003695835.1 Armatimonadota bacterium | reverse complement strand
TCCGGCGTGTGGTGCTTCGGTGTTTCAAGGATCCCCTTCAACGTGAAAATCCCGATGAACAGAATGATGAAAGTGGCTGTTACAATGGCCCACTGACGACGAGCCGGGTGCCGATAGGGCGAACGGTCAAGCCACGGCAATAGGAACATACCGATCGTGACCAAACCGGGCGCCACTAACGTCGCCAGAACCTCCCAGCCAGGCGGCATCACCTTCAGCAGTTCGTACAGGCCAAGGAAGTACCACTCCGGTCTCGGGGAGAAGTCGGTACCGGTCGGATCGGCAATCCGCTCCAAGGCTGGCGGAAAAGCGTAGGCGAAGTACACCAGCAACCCAACCCCAAAAAGGACGACCACGGCGTCCTTGAACAACTGACCCGGGAAGAACGGTTGCGGCTTTCCCTTCTGGAGCACCACCGGCCCTGCGATGTGGTGCCGACGGACCAAATAGAGGTGGATCGCAACGAAGAGAACGAGCGTTGCCGGCAAAAGCATCACGTGGATGGCATAGAAGCGCGTCAACGTAGGCGCCCCGACCTCGTGGCCTCCGCGAATGAATTCCATGAGACCGTCACCAATCCAGGGAACCGTTCCCGCGATGCGCGTGCCGACCACGGTTGCCCAGTACGCCTTCTGATCCCACGGCAGCAAGTAACCCGTGAACGAAAACGCAAGCAGAATTTGGAAAATGAACACTCCCACGACCCAGGTCAGCTCTCGAGGCTTCTTGTACGATCCCCAGAAGAACGTCCGGAGGGTGTGGAGCACCATGACCACGACAATGAAGGACGAGCCCCACATGTGCAGGCCGCGAACCACCGAGCCACCGGGCAGCTCATAGGTAATGGCTCGCACACTTTGATACGCTCCCTCCGGATGGGGCGTGTAGTACATGGCCAGAGCAAACCCGGTGATGAACTGAAACACCAAGAGCGTAAGAAGAAGGTTGCCGAGGGTTTGCCACCAGCCGACCCCCGGAGGCATCGGCTCCTCGAGGTTCTTGCGGACAAAACCCCACCATCCCGTTCGCAGATCCAGCCAGTCTTTCCACGTGGGACGTTCTCGCTCCCGGACCTCCTCCGGTGGGAGCTCTTCCTCGGGCATCGAGGGGCGTTCAGGTGTGAGAATTCGATCGTCCATTCGACTCTATACCTCCATGTACACGTAAATCTGTCCGCCGTCACTCTTGACGGGATGCTGAACGAGCGGCTTGGGCGGAGGGCCGGAGACGACCTTGCCTTCCGAGTCGAAGACCCCACCATGGCAGGGACAAAAGTACCGCTGCTTTTCGTCTTGGAACCGAACCCGACAACCCAGGTGCGTGCACGACGGGTCGAAGCACAGCAGCCCATTCCGGTTCCGATGGACATACACGACGTATCGCCGCGTCGTCGTGCGGTACCCATCCTTGACCTCCAGCTCGATCGTGGCTTCGCGTGTCTCGCCCATCTGCAAGTCGTCCGGAAGCGCGGGCACCCACTGTCCCCTGCGCCGGCGCGTGATCAAGGGCGCGCTGATCAGCTTCGCCGTCGGCGCCAAGACCACGATGGCCACGACCGCATTGATGACGCTCACCAGCCAGCCCAGAAGCTTCCGGCGCTCCGGGCTCTCGGGCGCAGCATCCGTCTTCGGTTCATGATTCGTCGAGTTCATTTCTAAACCTCCACTATGGGTAATAGCGCAGCTTCACTTCGCCATGCTCTGGGTCCACAACATCCGCGACCTGTCGGGCGATCTTCAACGACTTGTGGTGCCGTCCCGGGGAGGGCTCCCTCTGGAAGCCGAGGTCAATTCCCGCCGCCGTCATCGCCTCGGTCAACCGCGTGATCGCCGCCATGACCGGCACGACAAACGCGTGCGAGAACCGGGTGAACGGAGCCGTACCCAACAAGAGCGCGATAGCGCACAAGTGGTAGAGGTAGACAGGCATGACCCATTCCGTCAAGCCCGCTCGCTTCACCCAGACGGTCAAGAACCCTGACACAATCGTGTGCAACAGCAGATTGACGAAGAAGAAGTCGCGGCCGAGAGTCAAGCCGTTATCAATGTAACGGTCCGTCTTGTACCGATACATCACGTACGAGACCCCCGCAAGCACGGCGATTCCCGAAAGAATCGGTAGCATCTTGAGGGGGCTGAAGAGCGGCATCTCGCTCCGAGTCGGGTTGAAGATCTGGATTAGGATGTCGGCTACCATCAAACCCGTGAAGCCGTACAGCAACAGCCCGTGCATGGCCCACCGGAACCGGTCCTTTCGCCACAGAGACGCGACGAGGAACCCATCCACGATCAGGGACCACAGGAATATTCCCGCCGCCTTGAAGACGCCGAACTTGGGCAAGTACGGAAGAAGCTCCTTCGCTCCGGAGATGCCCACCCAGTAGGCCAATACCTTGATCGCGAAGAGGATCGAGAAGAGAGTGACGAACAGAAAGATGAGCGCAACGTTCCGCGTCGAGAGAAACTGCCCAACCTTGAACGCGATCGGGACCTCGTCCGGATTCAGCGCCTTTGCCTTGAGCTCCTCATAGATTTGGCGCACCTCTTCGTCGGACATCTCGCTTGCGGGTGTCTTCGGCATCATCCCCTTTCCGTTTCTCACAATGGAGAGAAACTGCTCGTAGGGGATCGGCGTCGAAGCGAGCGGCGGCCCCATCCCGCCGTGAGCGGTAACCCCATGGCATCCGAGACAGCTCGACGTGGAGTAGTGATCCAATCCTTCCGTCGCCTCGTTCGCTCGCGCAGAAGCCAAGACCAAGAGCAACAACGTCAACACTGCGAGCAAGGACAGAACGGTCGAGACCGCAGAGCGATGAGAGGTTCGCACACGCGGTTCCTGCCGCGGCTGATCCGTCGAAGCGGGGCTCTGCGCGGACATGGGGCCGAGGTAACAACCTGCTGGCCGAGTCTTCGCCCCGGGAAGAAGGTGGAACGGTTTGCGTCCCGTTTCGCGCTCCTGCTCCACGATGTATCGCGAGATCTTGCTGTCGGGGTCGTCGAGGTCCCCGAAGATTCGCGCCGTCGTCGGACACGCGACGACGCAAGCCGGATCGAGACCCTGGTCCACGCGATGGGCGCAATAGGTGCACTTGCGGGCGACATTTGGCTTCAATCGCGGCTTGACAAACTGCTCTTCGTAGGCCTCGCCCGGCTCGAGATACCACGCATCCTGCTTCCTCAAATAGATGTTTCCGTAAGGGCAAGCCGAGACGCAGGCGCCGGTGCCACGGCACCGATCCTGGTCAATGAGAACGATGCCGTCCGGACGCTTGATGATTGCCTTGTTCGGGCACGCTTTCAAGCATGGCGCATCTTCGCAGTGGTTGCACAGCACGGGGATGTATAGGCGTTTCACGTTCGGGAACGTGCCGATTTCCACGTTGAGAACCCGCGCAAAGAAGACATCCACCGGCGTACCGTTCTCCTGCTTGCAGGCAAGAGTACATGCATCGCAACCGATGCAACGCGTCAAGTCGATCAACATCGCCATCCGTGCCATTACTTCACCTTCCTGATATCGACTCGTGTGTCCTTCCAGTGCTGACCCGGCGCGTAGACTGCGGGTAGGTAGTAATTCTCATGCGTCGGCTTGACCCGCTGGTGCGTGTGGACGCTGTGATATTTGCCGCCGGCCAAGAACCGATCCCACCAAGCATGGTCTACACAAAGTACGCCGGGCTTGATGCCCTCGGTGACCAGCGCCCAAAGGCGGTAGCTTCCGAAGTTGTTGAAGATCTCGACGAGGTCGCCGTCCTCGATCCCGCGAGCCGCCGCGTCCACGGGATTGATCTCCACCACCGGCTTCCGATTGAGGTTCAGCAGCAGAGGGTTGTTGCTATGGGTCGAGTGAACCCGCCACTTCGAGTGCGGCGTGACGATACTCAAAGGATACGCCTGTTCCTCCTCCGAAAGGTGGCTGAAGGCCGGCTTGAACACCGGCAGCTCTTCGCCAAGCTTCCGGAACACCTCTTCCTCCTTGTAGAACTCCATTCGGCCCGTCTTGACGAACTCCTTGTTTGCGCCCTCCGGGAACGGATAGGCGCGCGGAGGGAACGGCTTGAGATCAATGAACTGATGGTCCAGGCCCACCTCAGGGTCGTGCACTTTCAGGCGCACCGGCCCGGCGAGCAGCTGATCCACGGTGATGCCTTCGCATTCGGGACCGCCGCCCTCGAGAATGATTCTCATCGCGTCCAGCTCGGTCATGTCGAAGTACTTGAACAGGCTCGGATCAACGCGTTTGATGAGCTCCTGCACCATCCAGAACTCCGGCTTGCTCTCGTGTCTGGGCGAGATCACCGGCTGCTGGATCTGAAGATACGGGTGGCAACCGGTGCCCACTAACTCATACTTCTCCCAAAACGTCGGCGCCGGCAGTACAACGTCGGCATACTCGCACGTTGGCGTCATCTGGAAGTCGACTACAACGAACAGCTCGAGCCGATCGATCGCCGCTCGCATCAAGTCGGAGAACTCAGTCACGAGCGGGTTCCCATGCGAGACGAACAGCGCCTTGAAGCCGTGTTCCGGAAACTTGATCTTTGGGTTCATCGTCTCGGAGGGCTTGCCGAGAACAAAGTAGTGCATCGGAACGGGATTCGGCCGCTTGCCCTCCGGGAACCAGAACGGGCTAACGTCCACGCGGAAATGGTGCTGGCCGGAGTAGATCGAAACGCCCTCGCCCGGGTTGCCGTGCGCTCCTGCAAGCGCCGAAAGCAGCAGGATGGAGCGAATCGTCAAGTCCCCGTGCATCCGGTGGTTGACCCCCATGCCCACGATGATGAGGCTCGGGCGTTGCGTCGCGTAGTCCGTAGCCACTTTGCGGATCGTCTCCGCGGGGATGTGGGTGACCTCCGCAACGCGGTCAGGGTGATACTCCTCTCGCATCACCACGTCCTCGATCATTTCGAAGACCGGGCGCACGTACACCTCGCCGTCCTTGGTCTGCACCTTGCGCCGTCCGCGAAAGGCAAACCGGACCCCCTCAGGAAGCCGCAGCGTGTCCTTGGGCAACTTGAACAAAGCGTCTTGCCCCTCGTCCCATACCACGAACTCATCCTCGTCCCCCATGCCGACATCCGACGCTCGCAGACGCATTCCGTTGTCTTCTCGGATCAACGTACAGCAGTCGGTGAACTGTTGGAGGAAGTTCCAGTCCACGAGGTCATTTTCGATAAGTACCTGACACATGGAAAGCGCGAGCGCCCCATCGGTGCCGGGTTCGATCGGCAACCACAGGTCAGCGCCCTTTGCCGTTTGCGAACAACGCGGATCAATGCAGACGATCTGGCAGTTGTTCCTCTGCTTGGCAAACCTCGTCAAGAACTGCGCGTCCGGAATGCGGGTTTGAAAGACATTGCTCGACCACAAGAGAGCGGTCTTCGCGTAGCCCCAGCTCTTCGACTCGCACTCGACCGAATCAATGCCGATCGTGTGCGTAAAGCCCATGGAGATATCGCCATTGAAATCGTACGCCGTGGCGAAACTCATGCCGAGAAGCGCCGCCATGCGAACTTGAGCGCCCTTTTGCAGATAGCCGGTCCCAACGACCTGATTGAACAACAGCATGCTCTCCGGCCCGTAGGTGTCCCGGATGTGGATCATCTTTTGGGCGATGTAGTCCAGCGCCTCGTCCCACGTGGCCTCTCTCCACTTGCCCTCGCCCCTTTCGCCCACCCGAATCAGCGGCGTTTTGAGCCGGTCGGGGTTATAGATCATATGAGTCATGGACATCCCGCGCAGGCAGCCGCGCGGGTTGTACTCTTCGCAGCTGTAATCGCCCGCGGGCTTCAAATCCACGATTACGTCGTCCACAACGGTAGCGAGCCAACCGCACGCGCCCGTGCAGTTCGGGCTGTCAGTAGTGCGAACGACGCGCGCTTCGCCCTTCGGAGGAACCGTCGGGCCTCGCCCCGGAACCGGATATCGCGTAGCCATCGTCCAGAGTATTGACGAAGGCTGTCTGCGCCGCTATGACGGTCGTCATACGGAACCAGAACGGTTGGTGGAGGTAGCCGGACTCGAACCGGCGACTTCCTGCTTGCAAAGCAGGCGCTCTGCCAACTGAGCTATACCCCCGCGACGGGAAAGTATACCTTTAGCTTCGGCGGCCGCCTAACAGATCCTCACGCCGGATCAGCGGCGTTTGGGCGAGGTCTGCAATCGTCTTCCGATTCAGCACACGGTCAATCGCGTCCTGCACTTCCTCCCAAAGCGCCTGGATCCCGCACGCGCCTTCGTGACGACAGACCTCCTCGCCGCCCGAGTGGCGCTCGCAGAACTCATCGTCGTACAGCTTGCCACCCAACGCGTGGATCACCTCTCCCACGCGAATCTCCTCTGCCGGGCGCGTCAGGGCGTAACCGCCCGTCTTGCCGCGAGAGGCAACCACAAACCCTTCTTGACGAAGCAGACGGAGAACCTTCGCGACATTCGCTTCCGAAAGTCCTTCCCTTTCGCTGATTTCTGGAATCGTCAGCGCGCCGGACGGCCCCGCGCGCGCGATCTGCACGAGGCACCGAATCCCGAACTCTTCCAGCGTCGAAAACTTCATCTAAAAGAAACCCAACACCAGCTTCGCTTCTTCCGACATCATCTCAGGGTTCCACGGAGGATCCCACACCAACTCCACTTCCGCGCTCTTGACGCCCTCCACGGAGAGGACCGCCTGCTCCACCTGGCCCGGCAGGATTCCCGCGACCGGGCAACCCGGCGCCGTCAACGTCATTTTGACCTTAACGTCTCCCTCGTTTTCGATGGCAATGTCGTAGATTAAGCCCAAATCGTAAATGTTTACCGGGATCTCCGGGTCGTATACACCTCGAATCGCCTCGACGATCTGGCTCTTGAGGGGAAGGTTCTTGAGTTCGTCAATAGGGTTCCTTTCTTCGTTCATTCATCCGCCTCCGTCGTCACCGTCTCGCTCTGTTCGAGAATCGCTGCCTTCAGCGCATGCCAGGCGAGCACGGCGCATTTGATACGAGAGGGATAATCCCGCACTCCCTCGAACACCTGCAGCGGACCCAATCGCTCCGACTTGACCCCTTCCGTTACCATATCATGGAACGCTTGGATCATCGCAAGCGCTTCTTCCACACTCTTGCCTTTTAGATGCTCGGTCATCAACGACGCCGAAGCGGTGGAAATGGCACAACCCGAGCCTTCAAACCGAATCTCTGCGAGGCGGCCGTCCTCCACCTTCGCGAACACTTCGATGCGGTCGCCACATAGGGGGTTGTCGCCAAGCACCGACCGCACATCGTTCTCCACGCGACCGTAGTTCCTCGGGTGCCGGTAGTGGTCGAGGATCACCTCTTGGTAGAGCTCACGAACCAGGTCATCCATCAGGGAAACACCTCGAGCACGCGGCGAAGGCCGTGCGCCAGGGCGTCCATTTCGCTACGTGTGTTGTACAATCCCACGCTGGCCCGAACCGTTGCAGGTACCCCGTACCGCTCCATCAACGGCTGCGCACAGTGGTGCCCTGCCCGAACCGCGATGCCCTCTGCGTCGAGCAGAGCGGCTGCGTCGTGAGGGTGTACCCCTTCGATCACGAACGAGATGGCTCCCGCGCGCTCCAGCGGGTCGCCAATCAGCCGCACCCGCGGCATGCCTCGAAGCAGCTTGGCGCCGTACTCCACGACGTCCCGCTCGTGAGACTCGACCGCATCCATTCCAAGACTCTCCAAGTACTCTACAGCTGCGGCCAGGCCGATTGCGCCCGCAATGTTCGGCGTACCCGCCTCGAAACGGTGCGGAGGCGCCTGGAACTTCGAACCCGACCATCGAACCTCCGTGATCATGTCCCCTCCACCCTGGTACGGAATCATCTCCGCAAGCCTTTCGTATTTCCCGTACAGCACACCGATACCGGTCGGGCCGTACATCTTATGCCCAGAGATTGCATAGAAATCTGCGCCGATCTCCTGAACATCCACACGCATCCGCGGCGCGGCTTGTGCGCCGTCCACGAGAACCGGAATCCCGGCCTCGTGGCAAAGCGCTACGAGATGCTTGATCGGATTCACAGTCCCGAGCACGTTCGACACGTGGGCAATCGAGCAGAACTTGACCCGATCGCTCAACGCCGATCGGAACGAATCCGCATCCAACTCACCGTTTTCTCGAACCGGCACAACCAGTAGTTCTGCGCCCTTCCTTTCGCACACCAACTGCCAGGGGACGATGTTCGAGTGGTGCTCCATCTCCGTTACGAGCACCGCATCGCCTTCCTCGAGCCGCGGCTCCACATAGGAATGCGCGACCAGGTTGATCGCCTCGGTCGCCCCGCGAACGAACACGATCTCACGCGCGTCCCGCGCATTCAAAAACGCCGCGATCTGAACCCTCGCGTTCTCGAACTGTTGAGTCGTCCGCTCGCTGAGATCATGGACGCCACGGTGCACATTCCCGTATCCTTCATGATACAGTCTGCGAATCGCCTCAATCACGCAAAGCGGCTTTTGCGTAGTCGCGCCGTTGTCGAGATAAACGAGAGGCTTGCCCCGCGCCTTACCCTCCAGGGCGGGGAAACAGCTGCGGACCGCCTCGATGTCGAGGCTAAGTCTCTTCTCGACCTGGTGTGAACCGTGCAAAGATCTCCTCCTCGAGCCGCTTGCGAAGCGGCTCATGGGGAATTTTCTCGATGATCTCGTTCGCAAACGCAAACGTCAGGATCTGCCGCGCGTGCTCCTTTGGAATTCCGCGGCTCTGAAGATAGAACATCTGGCTGGGCTCAATCTGCCCAATCGTCGCGCCGTGAGTGCACTTCACGTCGTCCGCGAAGATCTCTAACTGGGGCTTGGAGTTGACCGTGGCATCCCGCGAAAGAAGCAGGTTCCGATTCGATTGCTTCGAGTCCGTCTTCTGGGCACCGTGGCGCACGAAGATCTTGCCGTTGAACACTCCCACAGCCGACCCATCGAGGATGCCCTTATAGTTCTCAAAGCTGTTACAGTTTGGCATCGTGTGATCGAGGAACGTGTGGTGGTCAATGTGCTGCTTCCGCGTGCCCAGGTACAGCCCGTCCAACGTGGCATGGATGTTCTCGCCCGCGAGGATCAAACCCGAATCGTTGCGAACCAATCCGCCGCCGAGCGTCACCGTCTCCGTCTCTACGCTGGCTTCGCCGAGCACCTTGCCCGTAAACGTAGCCACGAGACTTCCTTCGTCATCGGCGTCCTGCAACCTCGTGTAACGTACGGCGGAACTCTCGCCGTACCATCCCTCCTCGACAAGATTCAGGAACGCATCCTTCTCGGCGTAGCACTCCGAGATCAGCTGCAAACCTCCACCCTTCTCGACAACGACGAGCAATCGAGGGTGAGCAACACGACCCGCAGTGGCTACGAACGTAACCTGGATCGGCTCCTCAACAACGACCCCTTCCTCAACCCATAGCACGATCCCATCATTGAGATGAGCCGTGTTCAACGCAGCGAACGGATAGAAACTCCAATCCACAAGACGACCGAGGTGCGCTCCGACCTGGCCCCAATTCTTCTCGCACGCCTCGCGAAGCGGAAAAACAGCCGCGCCTTTCGGCAGTCGTCCGAGATCCGACAGCTCCGGCACGAAGTGACCGTCAATAACGACGAGATTCGCGCAGACTCGCTTCTCTGCGATCGCGTGCTCGGTCTTGCCCGGAGAAGCAGCCAACACGTACGACTTGGACGTGATCGGCGCGACGCTCGTGTATCGCCACTCTTCGTCCTTCAGCGTGGGGAATCCCTTCTGACGAAAGAGATCTGCAGCCGACTTCCGGAGCGCAACGAGCTCGCTGTTCCCCCAGGTTGGAGCCGACTCCAGAGCGGGGTCAAAAGCATGCGATTCCTGAACCGCGGTGAGACTCAAACCGTCGCACCCTCCTTCTCGAATTGCGCGTACCCCTTCTCTTCGAGCTCGAGCGCCAGCTCGCGCCCACCCGACTTCACGATCCGGCCGCCCACCATGACGTGAACGTAGTCCGGAACGATATAGTTGAGCAAACGTTGATAGTGCGTGACCACGAGGAACGCTCGATCCGGACTGCGCATCGAATTTACACCGTCCGCGACGATCCTCAGCGCATCAATGTCGAGGCCGGAGTCCGTCTCGTCCAGGATGCAAAGACGTGGCTCCAGCATCATCATCTGAAAGATCTCGTTGCGCTTCTTCTCGCCGCCGGAAAACCCTTCATTCACGCCCCGCTGGATCATCGCGTCGTCCATTCCGACCTTTGCCGCCTTCTCCCGCAGCGTCTTCATGAACTCCATCGGATCCACCTCAGCCTCGCCCCGCGCCTTCCGAATCGCATTCAGAGCCGAGCGCAGGAAATACGCGTTGGAGACCCCGGGAATCTGAACCGGATACTGGAACGCGAGGAAGACCCCCTTCGCGGCCCGCTCCTCCGGGTCCAGGTCGAGCAGGTCCTCGCCGTCCAAGAGCGCTTCGCCCTCGGTCACCTCGTAGTCCTCTTTGCCGGCGAGCACCTGCGCCAGCGTGCTCTTGCCGGAACCGTTCGGTCCCATGATGGCGTGCACCTCGCCCGCGTTCACCTGGAGATCCACGCCGTGCAGGATCTCCTTGTCTTCGACTCTTGCGTGTAGATTCTTGACTGTTAGCATATCGTTTCCTTTTCTCCTTCTTGAATTCGTTTAGCCGACGCTGCCCTCCAGGCTCACCGCCAGCAACTTCTGCGCTTCGACCGCAAACTCCATCGGCAGTTCGCGGAAGACCTCCTTGCAGAAGCCGTTCACGATCATCGAAACCGCGTCCTCAAAGGGAATCCCGCGCTGTTGGCAGTAGAACAGCTGGTCCTCGCCGATACGACTCGTCGAAGCTTCGTGCTCGATGATCGCCGTCGGGTTCTTGCACTCGAGGTACGGGAAGGTGTGGGCCCCGCACTGGTCCCCGATGAGCATCGAGTCGCATTGGGAATAGTTCCGAGCGTTCTCCGACCCGCGATTGATTTTCACCAGACCGCGGTACGTGTTCTGCCCTTGCATCGCGCTGATGCCTTTCGACACGATCGTGCTCTTCGTGTTCTTGCCGATGTGGATCATCTTCGTGCCCGTGTCGGCCTGCTGCTTGCCCGACGTCAGGGCAACGGAATAGAACTCGCCGATCGAGTTGTCTCCCAGCAGAATCACGCTCGGATACTTCCACGTGATCGCGGAGCCGGTCTCGACCTGTGTCCACGAAATCTTCGAGTTCTCGCCAAGACACTTACCGCGCTTGGTGACGAAGTTGTACACTCCGCCCTTGCCCTCGGCGTCTCCGGGATACCAGTTCTGCACCGTCGAGTACTTGATCGTGGCGTCCTTGTGCGCAATGAGTTCCACAACCGCGGCGTGGAGTTGGTGCTCGTCCCGCATTGGAGCGGTGCAGCCTTCGAGGTAGGACACGTACGCGCCCTCCTCCGCAATGATGAGGGTCCGCTCGAACTGTCCCGTCTTCGCCGCGTTGATACGGAAGTACGTCGAAAGCTCCATCGGGCACCGCACGCCCTTGGGCACATACACGAACGACCCATCACTGAACACCGCGCTGTTGAGCGACGCGTAAAAGTTGTCCGAGTACGGGACGACGCTGCCGAGATACTTGCGCACCAGCTCGGGATGCTCGCGGATCGCCTCCGACATCGAGCAGAAGATCACCCCCGCCTTGCGCAGCTCCTCCTTGAACGTCGTCGCGACCGAGACACTGTCAAACACCGCATCTACGGCAACACCCGCCAGAAGCTTCTGCTCCTCCAGAGGAATACCCAGCTTCTCGTACGTCTCCAGCAGCTTCGGGTCTACCTCGTCAAGGCTCTTTGGACCCGCTTTCTTCTTGGGCGCTGCGTAGTAGGAAATCTCCTGAAAATTTACGGGCGGATAGTGGACGTTCGGCCACTTCGGCTCGGACATGGTCAGCCAATGTCGGTACGCGCGCAGCCGCCACTCGAGCATCCACTCCGGCTCCTCCTTCTTGGCCGAGATGAACCGAATAATCTCCTCGTTCAAACCCGGAGGGGCCGACTCCTGCTCGATGTCCGTCGTAAATCCCCACTTATATTCGCGGGTAGCGGCCTGTTCGAGAAACTGTGTGTCGCTCATCTGCTTTTCCTACGCCTATGATGGCTCAAACTGTACGGAAAAGTCAAGTTACAGCGCCGCGGCTCGGTGTACCGCCCCGGGGAGGGAAACCAAGCATTGTTGCTGGGTCTCGCCGCGCGTGGGGACTACGCCGAGAGGTGTACTTTGGCGGCCTGGGAGTACGAGCCGGTGTTGTCGGTGACGAACAGCATGTAGTAGCCCGGGGGCGCGT
>RFHN01000231.1 GCA_003695835.1 Armatimonadota bacterium | reverse complement strand
TCCCAGGATAGAAGCCGGTAACGATGTGATCGAGGTCTACGAGCCGCGTCTGCACGCCTTGCTGGACCTCGCCAGTCTCCGCCTTTCGCTCGACATCTTCAAAGAAGCGGTGCGTGAGGGTGGCCAAGGAAACGAAGTCGGCTCCGACTCGGCGCCGGGTAACTTCGTAGACAGCCCGTTCGGCGCTGATAATCTTGTCTTGGATCGTTCCCTCGGTTTCTTGGGTCGTGCGAAGGATGTCGAAGGCGGCGCTTTGCAAGTCGCGAAGGATGGCGCGATCCAGAACGATGTCCGCGTAATACTCGACGTACTCGGGCGAAGCGACGGAGTTCTCCAGCTGCGCGAGAAACTCCTCTCCCCCGACCTTCTCCAGATCACCCCGTAGCTCCAGCTCCCCCTTCAGCGTCAATGCGTCAATCCGTCGGTAGGCCGCCGCGAGGGATTGCATCGCGCGAAAAATCATTCGATGGACAGGGCTGTAGAAATCCTTCTCCTGCAGTTTGGAGAGGACGAGATCTGCGGCTCGCTCGGACTGCAGAACGCAACCGAGCACCACCATCTCCGCTTCGAGACTGTGGGGCGGTGGATTGAGCCGCTTGGAGTCGCTCACACTTCCCGTTATTCGCCGTCAGAAGCCTTGGTTCCTTCCTCGGGCTGATCTGCGGAAGCCTCGACCGTCGCCTCGGCCTCCGCTTCGAGGGTCTCTTGAGCCGATTCCTCGCCGGTTTCGTCTTTCGCTCCCTGTTCAGCCGTTTGCGGGAGGCCCAGCCAACCGTGCTCATCCGCCACTTCGAGCCGGATGTGAGCGTCCACTTGGCGATGGAGGTCAATCAAGATCTCGTACACGCCCAGCCTGCGGATGGGGTGCAGCAGGGCAACCTGATGACGCTCGACCTCCACGCCGAAGTCGTTCTGAATCGCTTCCGCAATGTCTGCGGTCGTGATGGAGCCGAACAGTTTCGTCTGCCCGGGAGCCGTCTTGCCGGTCAGGCGGATGGTCTTTCCATCAATCTTCTCCGCCTTTGCTTTGGCTTGATCCAAGGTCTTGGCGGCCTCCGCCTCGACGGCAGCCTGCTCCTTCTCCAGCTGGGCGAGGTTCGCCCGCGTGGCAGGCACCGCCAAGCCGCGAGGGAAGAGGAAGTTGCGCGCAAAACCGTCCGCAACATTCGCCACTTGGCCGGACTTGCCGACCTTTGCAATCGTCTGCCTCAGAATCACCTTCATTTCTGCTACCTCTTCACACCGAATCCGACAATCGGCTCATTCCTTCCGAACAGGTCGTTGATCCCAGCCCAGCCGTACGCGTCGCGGCCGAGCAGGAAGCGAGCGCGAAAGTCAAACTGGAGATCGTTCGGGTCGAACACGTTGCCGGTCAGACCCAGCCAGTTCCAAGGGCGGTAGTCTACCCCAACCCCCGCCTTCGACGCGAAGATCCCGTATCGGAGCGTCAGATTAGGATACTCCTGGCCATATTGCAGGGTGAGGCGATTCGTCTCCGTAAGGTCGTACACGCCGCCGTAGAGTGTGGCTCCCGGCCGAAGCGGATAACCCACGAGTAGGTCGGTTTGAAACTCCTCCCGATCGCCGTTGAACCCGGATTCCAGGCTGAAGAAGGGACGCGGCAGCTTGAGGTCCGAAGGCAGACGCTCGACGAACTCATTCAGCTTCTCGAGCAGCGTCTTGGCTTCGTCGGCAATCTGGCTCGCCTTCTCGGCAACCTCGATCGCCTTCGCACTCACGACCTTCCCGTCCGCCGTCATCTGCTTCACGTCCTCTGCGATGCCCACCCCCGTCTTGGAGATCTTCTCCGTGTTGACGAGCGTGTTGTCGATTGCGGTGCGGAGCTCCGGGTCCGTAACGAGCGCGTTAAGGTTCGCGACCAGCTCATCCGCCCGCTTCGCGGTTTGCGAGAGGGTTTGGATCATGTCGCGCGTATCCGCCTGGACGCGCGGGTCGGCGAGCAGGGAGTTGACGGCTTGGATGCCTTCCTTCAGCGAGACTACGGCGACCGCAGCCTCGCGGAGAGTCTCTTTCACCGTCGTGCGATTCTCTCGCACGACGCCCTGAACCTCCGCCATTAGCCCGCCGGCGGTCTGGATCGTCTTGTCGGTGGAGTTGAGTACGTTCTTGAGACCCTGCTTCAGCTCCTCGTCCCCGAGTAGCTCTCGAGTGGCCGCAAGCGTTTGGTTAAGTTCCTTGATCGTGTCCTGACTGCCCTTCAGCACATCAGCCAACGAGGTCTCCTTTTGGATCTTCATCACCGCGCCCGGAGACAGCAGGGAAGAGGCGCCGCCTTCCGGCGGGACGATTGCAACTCTCTGCTCCCCAATGCTGATTAGGCTCGACGGGATCTCGACGTAGGATCCGGCTGGCAATCGAGTGCCTTTGCGCACCGCCAGAGTCAACCGCGCCAGCCCCACGTCGCTGAGCCGAACGTCTTGAACGCGCCCGATGACCACGCCGGCTACGCTGACAGCCGCGCCAGGCTGAATCCCGGCGACGTCCGGCCCTTCCGCAAAGTAGATGTCAACCGGCTCGGCGAACAGGCGCTCGCCCACCATTTGAAAGCCGGCGATCACCAACCCAACAGCGACGACGACGATCAGTCCAACCTTCCAAGCAGATTCCATTTCGGCCTCCTCTTCCGCGTTTCTGTCCTTGAATTCCTACTCGACGATGCGATGATCGGTCGTGGCGACATGGTTCTCGTCCTCTTGTCGCGTCCGCTCCGCCATGAGGAAGTCATAGTATCCGCAGCGTACGGTGCCCGGGTAGTCGCGGCAGGCGTTCGGCCGCGCCTCGTAGATCGTGCACCTACGGTTCTTGACGTCAAGAAACACGCACGCGCTCCCGAAATATTCGTCTTTCTGGTGCTTGAGTACGATCTCTCCAGGCTCTTCGCCCTTCTTGGTGAACCGCCGCCGCGCCTGACCCTCGCTCAGGTCGAAGTGTCGGGCGATGCGACGCAGGTCCCTCTTCGTGATCGGAATTCGCGGGTAAGTGCAGCACCATGCAGGGCAGTTCATGCAGTCGTAGAAGCGGACGTTGGACATGCGCTACCGGTTATGCTACCTGGAACTTTCGCCACATAGCCCTTCCGAGCGCGGCGCGCGAGACATGAGCAGAGACACTGCCTCTCTTGGCGCCAGCCGGCCTTGGACGATTTGGTGAATCACCGTGAGCAGCGGCGCCTCGATGCCGTGTTTCTCGGCCAGCCCCACCGCCGCCTCTGCCGTCGGCACGCCCTCCACGACCTGACCGACCGCCTTCAGCGCCTCCTCCGTGGTGCGCCCTTCGCCCAAAAGGCGACCGAACCGGTAGTTGCGACTCAAGGGGCTCGCCGCTGTTGCAAAGAGGTCCCCGACGCCGCTCAGACCCATGAACGTCTCGACGCGCCCACCCAACGCCGTACCGAGAACCGCCATCTCATGGAGGCCTCGCGCGAGCATCGAAGCCTTGGTGTTGTCGCCGAAGCCCAGGCCGTCGCTGATACCGGCTCCCACGGCCAGCACGTTCTTCAAAGCACCTCCCATCTGCACCCCCATGACGTCCGCGCTGGTGTACACGCGCAGGCTCTCGCACCGCAACGCTCCTGCCGCGTACTCCGCCATTCGTTCCTCTTCGGAGGCGACTACGGTTGCGGTGGGCACGCCCCGGACGATCTCGAGCCCCAAGTTAGGCCCGCTCATGACAGCGACATGCACGGATGGGCGTTCTTCCAAGAGCACCTGCGTCATGGTGAGCCCTGTGCTCCGCTCCAGCCCCTTGGCCGTCATCAACACCCTGCACTCATCGGGCAGCAGAGGCGCCACCTCCCGCACAGCGTCGCTCGGTACGGCTACGAGCCAGAGGTCCGCCGCTCGCGGAAGCGCGTAGCAGGGTTCTACGTTTTCGGGGAGGTGGAATCCGGGCAAGTAGTCGCGGTTCTCCCGCGCGGCATCCAAGCGCGCCGCGGCCTCTTCGCTTCTCGCACGCAGAAAGACCTTGCATCCCTTCTTGGCAATCAGCAGAGAGAGAGCCGTGCCCCAACTTCCCGCTCCTAAGACGACAACCGATTCCACGGCGGGGTTAGGATACCGGACGGCGAGCGTCCCTTTGGGTAGAATTCCGCGGCGCAACATGCCCTACGTGATTACAGAGCCGTGCATCGGCGTAAAAGATAAGTCTTGCGTAACAGTCTGCCCCGTGGATTGCATCTACGAGGGCGAGGACATGCTGTACATCAACCCGGACGAATGCATTGATTGCGGGCTTTGCGAGCCGGAGTGCCCCGTCACCGCGATCTTCGTGGACACCGACGTGCCGCCCGAGTGGACGGAATACATCAAAAAGAACGAAGAGATGGGGCGCAAACTCGCCCAAGAACAGAAGGTCTAAGACCTACTCGACTTCGCCCAGCAGGACTTCAACCGTGTGCACGACCCGCACCGCAGAGCCGCGTTCCTCTGCCGCTTCTCGAATCCATGACAAACAACCTGGATTGCCGGTCGCGACCACGTCCGCCCCGCTTTCTTCCACAAAGGACCACTTTCGCGCCAACAGTTGTCGCGCCATTTGAGGCTCAAGAAGATTGTAGATCCCCGCGCTTCCGCAGCAGCGCTCTGCCTCTTTCAGAGGGACAAGCCGAACTCCGGGCACTTGCTGCAGCAGCTCGATCGGCTCACTCCGTATGCCCTGCGCATGCGCCAGGTGGCACGCGGCGTGATAGGCCACCCGTTTCTCCAAGGGCTGCTCGGGCGGGCGGTATCCACGTTCGTGAATCCACTCGACGACATCGCGCACTCGCGAGGCGAACTTGCGAGCCTTTTCCGCATACTCGGGTTCCTCTGCGAATAGGGCGGCATACTCCTTCATCGCGCTTCCGCATCCCGCCGAATGCGTGAGAATCGGGGCGTCCCCCTGGCAGACCTCCATCAGCGCCCGCGCCATTGCACGCGCGTCGTCTTCGAAGCCCTGGTGCCAGTCGAGGGCGCCGCAGCAGCGCCGCTGAATCAACCGGACCGACGCGCCATGCCGCTCCAACAGGCGGATCGTCGCCTCCGTCGTTCGTTGGAACAGCGAGCCCATTACACAACCTTCGAGCAACAAGACCTGGTCGCCTGAGCCTCCCTCTGCGCGCGCGGATCGAGCGCCACGGGCCTTCTCCGGCCTTGGCAGACGCGGCACCCCGATCGCCCCAAAGAGCGCGCGCTGCGCCCAGGACGGCGGGCGACGAAGCCCCAGCGCATTCGCGAACTTAGCGATCGGGCCAAACAGGCTCGGCTTCGTGAGGATGCCAAGGGTGAGCCGCGCGATCGTGTCTCGGGTGCGCGGTTCGTCCGAGACAAGTCTTTGGCGGGCGAACTCGAGCAGCGAACCGTATTCCACGCCGGAGGGACAAGCCGTTTCGCAGGCTCGGCAACCCAAGCAGCGGTCTAAGTGCTCGCGCGCTCCATCCCGCCACTGGCCCTGGGCGATCGCCTCGCGGATCAGATAGATTCTTCCGCGGGGAGAGTCCGCCTCAAGTCCGGTCAACACATAGGTAGGGCAGTCCTCGAGGCAGAAGCCGCAGCGGATGCACTTCAACGCGCGTTCTTCAGCAACCTTCGGATTCATAAGACTCCAAACACCCCCGGATTCCAAAGCCGATGCGGGTCCAGCGAGTCCTTGATCCGATGCATGATGTCCACGTTTCCACCTAAGACCGGAAAGCTCTGTTCGGAGTGGGAACGAATGATCCAACCTTCAGAAGGAATCGGCATCTCCGCTCCCTCTGCCAGGGAAATCCACGCTGTCCCCGTCGTCTCACAGCGCATCGCTCGTTCGATGGACGCTGCGTTTGCCGACAAGTACGATTCCAGCTCGCTCGGCAACGTGCGCACCACCGCGTACCGACTGGTGAGCGGGGTCGGCGCTCCCGGAGAGATGGACTCGCTCAGGCGGGCGGCGGGGAAGACGCGGAGCGTAACTTCGAGGATGAGCCCGACCGCGCCCCAGGAC
>RFHN01000230.1 GCA_003695835.1 Armatimonadota bacterium | reverse complement strand
CGCGGGCCGTTCCGCGAGACGTCGCCCGTGCTCAAAACGGTCCTCCCCGAGCCTTGGGATCCCGTTGCCGACGCGGAGTACCTCACGGAGAGGGTTGCGCGAACGCTCAGCGAGAAGCACCCGGAGCTGGGATTTCTCACCACACGTCACAACTACCTGCCGGCCCTCGAAGAACTCGTTCGGAAGGGCGTACACGCGCTGGATGAGGGAGCCACGTCCGTCCGCTTTCTTCTCCGAGAGGGCGAAGAGCGCCTGGGCAGGCCGCTTACGGCGAAGGAGATCGGTGAGCTGCGCTTCCGACTCCTACGATTGCGGCGCAATCGCCGCGATGCGATTGACCTATAATCGCGCCCAGGGCATGGGGAGTCTCGCGCACTTATTCATAGAGAGCTGTCGTAACTACGCCGATCGCCCCCTGTGGCTTACGCGACACGAGGACGGGTTCCAGGCGACCACGTACGCGCAGGCGGAGAAGAGGGTGGCTTGTATTGCCGAGCAGTTGGCGGCGAGAGGAGTTGCGAAGGGCGACCGCGTCGCGATCATGGCGGAGAACAGCATGCAGTGGGCCATTCTCGACTGGGCCATCCTCTCTCTCGGGGCAGTTACCGTGCCGATCTATCCTACGCTTCCCGCCGCCGATGTTGGCGCGATCCTAAACGACAGTGGCGCAGAGATCGCGTTCGGTGGAAGCCCAAAACTCGTCGAGACACTCGCGTCAGCCGGTTCAGCCGCCGAGGTCGTTCCTTTCGAGGAACTGTCTTGGCTTGAGGAACCGAGCGATTTGGAAGCGTGGCGTTCGAAAGCGTCCTCTCTGGATGCGAAAGACGTCGCAACCATCATCTACACCAGCGGCACGACCGGAGAGCCAAAGGGTGCTGTACTTCTTCACGAGGCGTTCGTCTTTCTTTGCCGGACCATCCGTACCCAACTCCCCGTAGGGCCTGAGGACCGATTCGTAAGCTTCCTCCCGCTCTCCCACGTATACGAGCGGATGGCCGGCCACTTCCTGCCCGTTGCATGCGGGGCCTCGATTGCCTACGCCCGGTCGCTGAAGACACTCGCAGAGGATATTCGAGTCGCGCAACCTACCATCCTGCTGACTGTACCACGATTTCTTGAAAGCGTCAAATCGAAGATCGAGGCGAATGTGCCCGCGGGGTTCAAGCGTAAGCTCTTCGAGGCGACCGTACGCATGGGAAAGGCGCGCCTCGCCAATGGATTGAAGCCCGTCGGCCTCAAGGGCAGAGTCTTGGATTGGCTCGTCGCGCGTAAGGTGCGAGAGAGGCTTGGGGGGCGGATCCGGTTCCTGGTCTCCGGCGGCGCTGCGCTACCTGCAGAACTGGCCGAATTCTATGGAGCGTTCGGCATCCTGATCCTACAGGGCTATGGCCTTACGGAGACGGCTCCAGTCATCAGCGTCAATCATCCCGACCGGAGCGTGTATCAGTCCGCTGGCGAGGTCCTCGAGGGCATCGAAGTCAAGATTGCGGAGGATGGCGAAATCCTAATGCGCGGCCCGAGTTTGATGGTTGGATACTACAACAAACCGGACGCGACGAGCCAGGCGATTGACGCTGAGGGCTGGTTCCATACGGGAGACATCGGCTATCTGGAAGGACGCCGGATCTATATCACGGATCGAAAGAAGGACATACTTGTCCTCGCCAATGGGAAGAACGTCGCACCGGCCAAGATCGAGGGCATCCTCAAATCCCAGCCCAGCATTGGCGAGTGCATGGTCGTCGGCGACGGCTCCGACCATATCAGCGCATTGATTCTGCCGCGATGGGAGGTGCTGGCTCCGGAGCTGCGCAAGCGGGGTATCCATCCGGCCGATCGAGAGCAGGCTGCCCAGTCGCAGTGGCTTCGCGACAGAATCCGCCAAGACATTCAGGCGGCAAACGCGCAACTTGCGGACTTCGAAAAGGTGAAGGACTTTCGGATCCTTCCCGATGAGTGGACGATTGAAGGCGGAGAACTAACGCCATCCATGAAGGTCAAACGGCGCGTCATCCGCGAGCGCTATCGCGATTGGATCGAGCAGATGCGATAGGCGGCTCAGCGCCACCGTCGTCTGGAGCAGCGCCTTCTTGGGTCGGGTTGATCTCCGGCCGGTTCGGATTCCGACGCACGATCCGCGGCCAGGCTCGGTACGTGCTCGTGCCGATCTGCTCCCGTTTCACCTCTTTCCCGTTTTTGAGGACGATCCTCCAGGTCGTGCACTTCCTGCCGGTGCTCCCTTTCTCTTCCACGACCTCTTGGCCGGGTTCCAAAGAAGGATCGTCAATGTACTTCACCGTGTTCGCCCACGACGAAAAACCGTTTACGACAATCCGGACCTCCGTCGTTTCGTCTTTCCGGCCGAGGATTCGCGCCGTCAGCGTGCCGCCCGAAACCTCGAGGCTGATGGCGATAGGGAAGTCGTAAGGGTTCTTGAACTTGAGGTCAATGTTGCCGTAATCCACAGTTGCATCGCGTCCAATCGGCACGTACGGAACGGGCATCGAGTGGTTGGAGCGCTCCACGATGTCGAGGTTGGCTAACAGCGCCGCGTTGAACAGGGTCGTGCTGACCTGGCAAATCCCACCACCGTAGTCCACTTCGTGTCTGCCGCTGGCATACACCCCCGCAGGCTTAAAGCCCGTTTTGGCGCTGCGCTTCCCAACCGTGCCGTTGTAGCTGAACGTCTCGCCCGGAAGAAGCACCAAACCGTTGATTCGGCTGGCCGCCGTGGCGATGTTGCTGCTGCGGTTGCGATCGCCTGTGTTGAATTTCGTCGTGAACGTTGTCATGACTTCGACGATCTGATCCACAGCCTCTTTCGGTATGTGCGGCTTCGTGATCCGGACGGGCAGTTCGATCTCGTGCTTGCCTTGCTCGAGGGCGGTGATCACTCGCTCCGGCACGGCATCCGGATCGAATTCGAAGGAAGGGACTTCATACTGCCGCTGGATCTTTCCGTTCTTGTAATACACTCGGGCCGGTCGCTCGGAGAGGCCGTGATCTTCCACGAACTGCGCGAGCGCGTCCAGGTCGGCGCTTCCCGTGGTGTATCTCGGTTCGACTTCGACCGCTTCGTCCTTCGAGTTGAGCAATGTCGCGTAGAATCCTCGGAACGGAACCTGGGCGAGCATGCCCTCGATGTCGGCCCGGACGCCCGCCTGAGCAATCGTAATCGGAGGGATCGGTTTCGAGACGAGGTGGCTGGAGAATCCGATCTCTCTCGTACTCTCGTTTTCCCACCAGGTGGAGAAGACCTGCTCTACCTCGCTTCGCGTCTTGCCCGCGAGCGACACTTCGCCAAATCGGTAGCCCTCAGGCGCTCTCGGAGGCACCAACTGCTCGACCGAGAATCCGACGCCCACGAGTACCAACAGGCTGACCGCGACCCATCCGGCTCTGCGGTTCCGGTTTTTTCTTACGTTCTTCGCCATGTAGTTCCCGAGACTCCGTCTTCCAGGACGATTCCCAGCTCGGCCAGATCATCCCTGATCTGATCCGCCAAAGCGTACTGCTTCTGCTCGCGGAGCATCTGCCTCCATTTTAGCACTTTTGCCATGATTTCTTCTACAAGTCCAGGTTCCGAGAACTCCTCTTCGCTCGGCAGGCCGAGAAGGTCGCAGATCTTCTTTGCCGCGGCGAGCAGGCTTGCAACCCGCGTCGGTTCGGGGCTCTCTGTTCCGAGAAGGTCGTTCATCTCCCCGACGCATTCGTGCAGGGCCGCGATTCCGCTCGGTGTATTGAAATCGTTCAGCAT
>RFHN01000229.1 GCA_003695835.1 Armatimonadota bacterium | reverse complement strand
GGCCTGTCGAGATCCACGACGATCCCGCCGGCCGCTGCGGACGGGCTCACGCGGCCGCGGAACCTCTTGCCGAGGTAGACGCCCTCGACGCGCTCTCCGGCGCGGAGATTCCGCGGCACGGGATGGAGCGAGCGCGGGTCGGTCTTGAGTCTTGCCCGATTCAGCGCCAGGTTGACCGTGCGCCCCTCGCCGCGGGCGATCTCGTAGACGCGATACCGCTGGGGCGAGTAGGTCACCCGAAAGCTCCAGGTCGGATTGCTCGGCCGGCCCTCGCGCGTCACGAGCGCCTTGTAGGCCCCGTGCGGGACCTCCGGATCGCCACTCGCCATCCAGGCGATCCACTGCCGCGGGCTCGCGAGCTTGGTCGATCCGATGTCGAGAGGGAGGCGGAGCCGACGCAGATGTTTCTTCAGCGCCGGCCGGAGGTGCTTGTCGGCGTCACGCGGGAGTTCCGCTGTGGCCGCGGCTTCGAGCACCAGGCCCGAGAATCTTGCCCGCCGCCCGCAAGCTCGTTCCCAATCCATGCCGTCAGGCTACCAAACACGGGAAGCCCGCTGGAGAGGAGCGCGGCCGCGCCGGAAATACCCCGTGTGCCGTGGCCGTCAGCGCTGACGACCCTCCCTCGCGGAAAAGCTGGGTAGTCACTCGACCCGTCGCCAGCCGCGCGCGTCGCGGTGTCTGGACTCCATATCGCTCCGCCGCCGTCGGCGGTCACGCGCCGAAGCAATCATGCCCGACGCGGCTCCGGCAAGCACGACCGCGGGGACGCCGAAGCAGATCCAGCGTACGTCGTTCGTCCACGCGGCCGTAACCAGGAGCGCGCCTACGAGCGCGGCGTCGGCGAGAAGATGGTACTGCGAGTAAGCCATCATCGGTCCGGTCCCTGATCAGTCAGATCCGTTTCGAGCGCCGCGTCGATTTCCGCCTCGATGTCCGCTTCGATGTTCGGATCAAGCTCCGCACCCAGCACAACGCCGGCCTGAGCCGCGCACCACAGCATCCGCAGGCACTCCGGGCACGTCGCCTCCGACACGGCGTGAGCGAGCGGTACCACGGTTCCGCTGACCGGATCGGCGTCCAGAGACCCGCGACAAACGGCGTAGGAGCCGCCGGGGAGCGCGACATGGACGAGCGCCCGGCGCGTGGGGCAAGACCGGGCCTCGCTTTCGCGATCTCTGGCCCACTGGACGCCGGCGTCGAAGGCTGCCTCCCACATGGCGAGCTTGATCGGCTCGTCTGGGTTGCGCTCCATCCACGCGACGAGCGCCTCTTGCCGGGTCATGGCCACCGAACGGTCTCCTTCTTCGCTGTCACGGTTACCCGGGTCCACGGAAAACGCAACGCCCGCCGGACCCTCGCCGTCAGGCTCTCGCCGCGCGGTCCTCGTCAACTCGGCGGAGCGCGCCAGCATGACCGAGAGGATGTAATCCCGCGGAGGAAGACGCGGTGGTCCGGCCGGATTCCTGGCCATGCTAGCCTTCCTTTCTCGCGGCCAGGATCCGCTGAAGGCAGTCGAGATTTTTGTAGATCCGGGTTTCGAGGTTACCTCTCCCCCTCGGGCTCTCCAGAAATGCCTTCAAAAAGCTCCATCTGTCTTTTCTTTGTTTCAGCATGTTCAGTAGCCATATCACACAGCCCCCAACGCAAGCAGCCGGAATCTCGCATTTTGGTCACAAAATCGTCGTCATGATCCTTCTCCATGCCTCCGCGCTTCGTACGCGCCCACTCAACCGCTTCGCGGATTGGGAGCATCTTCTTCTTGCGCCACTTCCCGCCTCGGAAACCCATAAAGAACGTCGGTTCGGTGTAGCCAAGAGACTCGAACGTTTCCCCGCGTTTAGCCAACCGTTCGCGTGCAGCTTCAGCTATCTGGCGCTCTAGCTCTTCAATCTCGTCGATCCGCGCTGGATCGGTCTCGGCCACGAACCTGATCTCAGCCTTACGGGCAAAGATGCAGGGCCAACACCCTACGCGCTCGGCTCCACGCAGGTAGAGCGGGTTTGGTTCTACTCCGTGACGGCGGTGAATCTCCACCACATCTTCGAGAGTCCAGCGGATCAGTGGCCGCCAAACCTCGCAGTGGAATTTCTCGTTCTCTTCCCACTCAGGCATCCGCGAACGTGCGAGCGACTCTTCTGCGCGAATCCCGATGGCATTGATCGGATCTTCGAGTCGTTCGTGGTACTGCTTCAGATAGCGCATGAAGGGAAAAATCTTCAGCTCCTGCGTGCAGAAGCGCCGAACACGAGAAGGGAACATGCCCTTCTTCAGCACAAGCCCCCTCATTCCCCCGTACTTCTCATTCCGAACGATCTCAACGGGGCCTACGTGCTTCGGAAGGTACTGGCGAACATAGTCTTCGGTATCGCGATGCTCCCAGCCGGTGTCGAAGTGGACGCACTTGTACTTGATTCCAAGCTCCTTCATCAAGAGCGCGACGGCGGTCGAGTCCTTGCCTCCCGAGAGCGAGACCAGGACGAGTCGCCCGTCCACAGCCTCTAGCGCTTTCTCCTTCCATTCCTGCGAAACTGGATACTGCCGAGGGTTCTCCATCAGTCCTCCTAGAGCGCTTTCTTGTTCCGTCACAGGAGCATTCCGCATGATCTCAGGAGCCACAGGGTGAAGACCAGCGCCACGGGAAACAGCACCATGATCAGGATCGCGTCGAAGTTCCTGTCCACCCAGTCGTGGATCGTCGGCGGTGGCTTGGGCTTGGGAAGCCGGCGCTTGGGCGCCGGGTCCCTCTCCATCGCATCCAGCACCCGCTGAAGGCAGTCGATCCGCGCTGGATCGGTCTCGGCCACGAACCTGATCTCAGCCTTGCGGGCAAAGATGCAGGACCAACACCTTCCGGTCATACGCGCGACGCTGGCATCATCTGGAGCAGAAGCGCTTGTTGTGGCGAGCAGGGCAGGTTGTGCCGCATAGCTCGCAAGTCATGGTCTTCATGTTCAGGCTCGTGTTCTGATCCATCGGGATGTCGGGAGCCCGACGACCAAAGGCTCTGTAACGACCTTGTGCCTCTTTCCAGCGACAAAGACTTCTCCGTTGTGAGGCTTGCGCCAGATGATCCTCTCGCGCTCCAGAGGAGCGTCCTCGAACAAGATGATCTTCACGAAGCCCGGCTCTCTTCTGCAACCAGGGCACTCGCCGTCTTTCAACACGTGTGGGTTCGTTCGGTTTCCGCATTCCCTGCACAACCTGCCTCTGTGCCTAGCCCTGTCGCATGGATCGCAGATGGTGGTGTAGGCAAACGGGGCTTCCGTATCGAGAGCCTGGCAGACTCGGCACTGGCGACCGAGCGCTTTCTTTCGCCTTTCCCTTCGGTACGCTACCATTTCGCCTGCATGTAGGCGGAGCCACCTCTTGTCTGCGCACGAGCCCTTGCAGAACACATGGTTCGAGTGCTTGGCAACAAACGCTGTTCCGCACTCAAGGCACTGCTTGGTTTCTTGGCTTACAGCACTCCCCACTTCATACCTTCGCACGGGCAGCCGGGATCGGAGCACATGCACCGAGCTGGCTCTTCGTAAAGATTTTCCTCCCACGCCTCTTCGGCCCACTCGGGAAAGTCTCCGGCGTCGTCCGGCTCTGCGCCAATGTCGAGCATGAAGCGCACGCGTCGCTCGTCGAACTCCGAGCGTTTTGCGTCGATCCAGTCCATCTCTGGGACCACTGTCTGTTCTCCAACGCTCTCTGGAGGCAGTCGAGAGTCTCGTAGATCCGGGCAACCTGGTCGTCAGTGAAGCGCCAGCGGACGTTGATGTTCTTCCTGGCCCACTCGTGCGCCGAGTTGCTCCCCGACAACTCCTGCGCCATCGCCACCCAATCGCAGCACATCTCGACGAGGCCGACGTCGGTCATGGCGGTCGCGTCTACCATTTCAGCGGGCGCAGCGTCGCGATCTCGCGGGTTGAGCCCTGGGTTGGGCGCGTAGAACTCGGGGTGATGCGGGTTGTGCGTTACGTGGTGCAGGGTCGCGGTGTGTCTGCGCTCGTCGAAGCCCTCTGAAGGAACAAAGGGCTCGCCGAGCTTCTGGCAGCGATACATCCAGGTCAGCTCGACGTAGGTCGAGAACTCGGGCTCCTCGTACTTGGTCCGGTCGTGGTCTCGCGCCTGGACCAACAGCGCGTGTCGATCGACGTCGAAGTCGGAGCAGATCAGCGCCACGACGTTTCGCTGCACGCGCAGAATGTGCTCCGCCGTGCGGCGGTAGAAGTAATCGAGTTGCTGTTCGCGCGTTGCCATTCGCCTTTTCCTGTCCTCTCAGGCCCAGAGTCTGGGGCGGGGTGTCCTGTGGACGTAGAACTGCATCATCGTGGTGCCGGCGGCGCTCGGGTAGGCAGCCGTGACGCGCAGATACGCCACGCTCCCGTTGACCCAGAGGGTCATCCGCGCACTAGCGGGCAGATGGTAGTGGGTCACGCACCCCCCGTCGCCTGCTGGTCCACGTAGGGAAAGTCCCCCATGAGCGCGCGCAGCTCGGCGGCGATCTTCTCGGCCTGGAGCCGGTTGCTTGGGTGCGCGCACACGGCGAGCGCGTCGTCAAGCTGTTCCAGGAAATCGTAGGCCCTCTCTGCCCACTCGCGGATCTCTCGCCCGGCGGACGCATGGACCTCGTCGTTTGTCATTGGTCCTCCGGCGCCCGATCCGCCTCGGGCTGTCCCTCGTCGGAGCCCGTGTCGGAGCCCGCGTCCCGCTCATCCACCAGACGAATGCTAAGCGACGTCTCGTCCGACTGGAAATGGATCACGAAAGGACCGCCCTCGTCGCGCGCCAACTCCAGGGTGAAATCCGCGCCGAAGGGAGTGAGCTGCCCCTTTGCGTCGCAGCCGCGGACGCCCGCGAAGTGCTCAGCGATCGTGTCGATGACAGGCGCCTGGGCGACGGCCAGCACCTCGAATACAAGGCGCTCGATCGACGATCTTGATGCCTTTCGGCAAGCCTTCGGATTCTGCTTCACGGCCCTCTCCTCTCCCCTGGCGTCATTTACCCACCCCCTCCCGCAGCCTTCGCAGAAACCAGCACCCGACCGCCACCGCCAGCGTAAACACAAGAAAGCCCGCTGGTGTGGTGCCGCGGAAGCCGGCCAGGCTCAGCGCTGCCGAGATCAGCAGCGCGTCGAGGAATACGAGCGCGTAGCCGCTCCTGCGTGAGTGGGTCATTGATCCTCCTTCTCGGTTGTTGGTCGTGTCGCCCTGGTCATGCTGGCCGTGGGCCTCGGCGAATGAGCCTGGTGTCAGTCACGCATCTCCTCCCTCACCGCCCGTTCGACATCCCGCGCCCTCGCCGTCGGGATCGATCCACCGCTCAATCGAGATCCGGTACTTTCCTCCCTTCCGCTCGTCGTGGTGGTTGTAGACGGGCGGTTTGACGACCTGCCAGCCTCCACCGATCTGCGAGACCTCTTGCTCTGCACGCTCGCCGATCTTCTCCAGCCGCGCGGCGAGCGGCCCGTCCAGGTCTGAGGCGTCCACTAGTACCTCGCCGGTTTCCTTTCGCCTGCCGATCTTCTCCAGATCCTCGGGATCTGCTACGCGGCCTGGCACTCCGGAGAGGACCATCGCCCCTATGGCCGCTCCCATCTCGGCATCCGTCAGCGTGACCTCGCACACCAAGACGCGACTCTTTTGTTCTGTAACCTGGAGAATCCACTCGCGCCGGCAAGCGCCGCGCGAGAAGAGGAAGTTGAACCTGGTGTTGCGCATGATGGCCTCCACGCTCAATGATCCTCAGTGCTGACGATCTTCTGCTTTTGCGTCACAGCCTCCTCCTGCGCCAGCTTGTGCAACCCGGACGCGCTCATGGGTTCCTGGGCGGGATTCGCGCCTACTGGCCACGTGGCACCTCGCTCCACTCGCGTCCGTCGAGCAGCCGTCCAGCGGCCTTCTTCCCGACGCGTACCGACACCACGCCACCGCCCCACTCGTAAAAAGGCGTGCGTGGCCCACGGACCACCGATCCGTCGAGATCTCCGCCGGTCGCCGTCTCACCGTCGAGGGTGAGCGAGCCCACCCACTCGCCGTGTTGCTTGAAGAAGAAGGGCACCCCGGCGACCTGGCACTGGTCGCGTAGCGAACGGAACCATGCCGGATTGGTCGGCCTCGCCTTCGCCCCAGACTCTCCGCCCGCGATTACCCAGTGGAGCTTCTCTCCCTCGCTCAGCCCCAGCGCTACGCAGTCGTCGCATTGGCAGACTTCGCCAAGGGCGCAAGACGGAAGCGCGATCCGGCCCAACATGGGCTCCACGCTCAAGAACCGCACAAGCGCAGGAATGGCGCGAAGGTGTCGCCAGCGCAAATCCAGGTGTATCTGGTCCTCGGCAGTGATCCCAACCCAGACGTTCGCCGGAGGCGTCCCGCACAGCCACTCGTCGAGCCATGCCCAGCGCTCTGGATTCTCCTCGTTCGGATCGGCGAAGGTAAGCGCCCTCGTGAGACGCTCCCGCCACAGCTCCGGACGCTTCGTGAGCAGCAGGAAGTCCAGGTGCTCGCACTCGGCGATCAGATACAGCAGGTCAG
>RFHN01000228.1 GCA_003695835.1 Armatimonadota bacterium | reverse complement strand
GAGGATTGCGAGCGCGATCAGGTGAGGCAAGAGGATCTTGGATTCCCACAGGTCTCGCCCCTTGCATTGCGCGAAGAGGAACGCCGTGTATCCGGCAACCGCAAAGCCCAGGATTGCGGCAAACCACCGGAAGAAACCCGCTGCGACTGGTTCCCCGATCCATTGGAAGTAGAGAGAAAGGACCAGCACAACGGAGAAAGCCCCAAGGATCCACGCACCTTTGACCAGCCAGGAACCTCGATTCGGACGCGTGAGCAAGCGATAGAACGCCCACTTCTTGCCCAGGTCTACGACCAGCAGAAAAGCGGTGACGATCGTGAACACCAGCGCGAGGATTTCGAAGAAGAAGTCCGCGACGAATCCTTTGGCCCCCAGCCATGCGGCGAGAGGCGCAACCATCGCGGCGCCCGCGGCCAGGCTCTTGGTGCCGAGATAGAGCGACACCGGCCAGCCCCACTCGACTCTGTGCTCGGCGTTCCACACGACGCGAGCGTCGCCTTCGGCGGGCGCAGGGTTTGTCATCGTCTCGGGCTTCCGGTTCGGACGCTCGGACCAGAGGAACGCGCTCGGCGTCTCGGCCATCTCAGGCTCGAGCGCTTCTTTCGGTGCGCCGATGTAGTGCACGTTGGGGCCTGTTCCCTGTTCTTCGCGCCGTCGCAGCGTTTCGCGCTCCCGGATCAGTCGGCTGACGGGCGAATCGGGGTCGTGGAAATCGCCCGGGATGATCGCGCCGACGGGGCAAACCGTTACACACGCAGGCTCCAGCCCTTTCTCGACGCGATGTGCGCAGAAGTGGCACTTCTCGACGGCGTGCAGATCCTCGTTCATGTAGAGCGCGTCGTAGGGGCAGGCTTGCATGCACGCCCGGCAGCCGATGCACGCCTGACGATCCACATCCACGATTCCATCCTCGCGCTTGATGAGCGCATTGACGGGACAGATGGCAACGCAAGGCGCGTTGTTGCAATGGTTGCAGCGCAGGACGGCGAAGTGTCGCTTCACATCGGGGAAGCGTCCGGTTTCGACATACTTGACCCACGTGCGGAAGTCCCCGACCGGCACGTTGTTCTCGGCCTTGCACGCGACCGTGCAAGCATGGCAACCGATGCACGCCTCTTGGTCGATCACAAAGCCGTATTGCACGGGCGGAGTCTACACGATGGTCAGCCCATCACCATCACGCGAAGCGGAGTCCACACTTGGCATCGCCGACAGATTTGCAGATAGCCCCCACGGCCGGCGAGGTTGCGCCAACTCTCGGCATCGCTCACGTAGGCAAGCCACTCCATCGGCTCGCTGCACTTGGGGCACGGGCGAGGCTGTTCGCTGGGTGCATCACTGCCAGCGAGCACGCGGAGCAATTCGTCCCGCTCGCCATCGAGGACGGCTTGAATGTCTCGCCATTCGGTTGGAGTCGACATCGTTGAGGGAGGGAGCACGCCCGAACCGAGTTTAATCTCCGGTCACAGCATGATACCCGACGTAGGGGCTACGGCTCGAGAGAGTCGGGAATGAGCTCGGGCCTCAGCAACGCAGAAGCAGCCACGGTATCTGCCTCCGTCACGGGAGATGCTGCCGCCAGTAGGCCAAGAGGAACTCCTCACGGTCTATGGAGCGCTCAGAGAATCCGCGTTCGTTTTGGCGGAACACCAACCGCGGACGCAGATCCTCGCGGCCAGCCCACTTCGCAAACTGGTCGAATACGACGAAGCGCAGCGCAGGCTCATCGAGCATCCCCCGCATCTGAAGCAACGCGTCGCGAGACGGCTTGACGCCGACCTTCTCTAAAAGCTGGCGCTTAATGAAGATGTCATTGATCATCATAGCCGCCTCCACCAGGCGCTCGTGATTAAAGTACTTCGGCGGAGGGAAGCCCGGCATCAGTCGGTCCCCACGTTTGTTGAACCGAATCCCCATCGCATCTGCCTCCACGAGTGCGGTGAGAAACTGCTCAGCGTAAGCAGCGTTAATCGTGTTGCGATACGAGCCGTATGAGCTGAGAATGCCCAGCACGTTCACACGCCCGTACAGGGACAAGGTCGGCACCGCATCTTCCAGAATCGGCATCATCTGGCGATACATTTCCGGCAGCTCAAAGCGGCTCTCTTCATCTACGATGTGCTGTAGGTTCAAGCGAAGCCGGCGCACGTCAACGTCCGAGGCGCCCTTGAACGACATCGCCAGGCTCTTCAGGATCAGAGTCTGGTTGTCCGATGCCTCGGGCATCCGATCGATCTTGGTGGGGAAGAGAGCTATGCCGGTAACCTCATCCGGTGAGCGCATCAGAATGCGATCCCAGCGATCGGCGTAGGGGGGCGGGCCAGGAGGCACATACAGGTCATCGTGCAACAGGCGGCCATCCACAGGCTTGCGGGCAATGAGTACATATCGCGCCCCAACCGTTACAGACGCTGCCTCGAACGCCTCGTTCCGGCGCTCCTGTTCGTTCAGGTCTCCGCGAGAAGGTCGAGGCACCACAACATGTACGGTGCCGCTCAGACCACCGACCGGGCAGTCGAGCACTTCAAATGTGTCGACCCGATAGTCGAACGGCTCCAGCTCTTCAGCGGACCGCGACCATCGAGCCCGCGGCAAAGGGGGCGAAGTCCTAACCGTCGCGCGCACCAAAGCAACCACGTCCGCCGTCGCCAGGTATTCGATCCGGCAGCTGCTCCTGATGTCAAGCGGATAGCTCCACTCGTACGGAAGGATCAGCGGATTCGGAGTTTGCGCCTGAACGGCGCACGTGACTATCATAAATATTGTTACCATTATGTCACCTCAATTGCCTTTTACGTGATCGGTTGAATTCGACCAGATTCGAATGTTCCATGACCCGACGAGGATTCCTCCACCCGTCAGGGGCCGGGGCCAGAACGGATCCTTCGTCCCGGCGTAGTAGTAATGCCAGAGGTTCCAGAACGGCGGCTGCTCCTGGCCGTTCCAGAAGCGGGGGTAGTAAACGAGCATGCCGTCGAAGGACAATGTGTCACTAAAGCCACCCCAAACCTCCTCAGGTGTCGTCCAGAAGAGCCCGGTTCCCTTGCCTGATGTCGTCCACCATACCCCAGGTCCGTCTACACGAAACTGTGGGGGCAGCTCACGCTGCGAGTAGCTCGATCCGTCCGGTTTGTGAAAGACCTCTTGAACCCATACCCACGGCATGTGTTGATTGCGGTTGTCGACCAGTACCATAAGCCAGTCGTCCCGATAGTAGTACGTTCCATCCGGATTCTGCCCTCCCCACGCGGGGTCATGGTAGAAGCCAAGCGTCTTTGTGTCTGCTGGTTTATGCGCCGCAAACGCGTAGTGGTTGACGCCGGCCTGAAGTCGTTCCGGAGGGGGCGGAGTCTGCTCGCTGTCGTCGTCGAAGGGACCGTACACGACGCCATCCCACGCGAAGATGTATTTGACGCGGGGCTTGATCGCTCCTTCGGCCGAGCCGTCGGTAGCGCCGATCCTGATCTGCGCGCTTGTCGGAAGGTCACTCGGATCGGAAGGCTCAATCACGACGATCGGGCCCGCAAGCTGCCAATCGTACGTCGTCGAATAGTTCGGCCCCTGCGGCTGTGTCAGAGCCACGCAAACTAGGCCCCTCTGCGCAGGCTGCCCTGGCCCATTCGGGTGGAAAGCCACAACGTTCCTTGGGTCGTAGCCAAAGTATTCAAGGTACCAAGGCTTCGTAAGGTCGTACTCGTCAAAACTCGGCGTACCGGGCCAACCATCTCGAGGCGGCGGCTCAATCCCACCGTAAACGTCAAACGTCAGCGGCCCGCCCACGGCTGCGCACTCCCCCGTAACCCAGCCCTCAAACAGGGTCTCGCCTCCATTCGTTACCGTCACGTAGCAGGACGCCGTGCCGATGATCGGCAGGTAGAGGTGTCCCGTCGCCGTCTGTGTGTTGCCTGGTGGATCGAAACTGACCACCTCGGGCAGGATTCATTGTCCGCCCGGAGGAGGGTTGTTCTGATCAAACACGGGTGACCATTGGTACGTAATCCCGGAGCCGGGAGGAGCGCCTGAAACCGTTACAGAGCATTCGAAGTCGGCAATCTGCACACCCGTCTCTAATGTGCACGGATCCATCCGATCGGCATCGTATCTCAAGTCATCCACTTTCGGCGAGATCGTCATCGAAGCAGTGATTCCACCGCCACCCTGGGCCACGGCAGCCGCCGTTGCGCAAGCTGCAACCAAGCCAATGATTAGACGCCCGACGCACCAGCACAGTACATCCCTGAGACGCATGAACACGATTCTCCCAACCATGGTCCCTATGGTACCAACCCCCCCCGTTGTCAACCCTTAATTGTGGGAGTTTTGTCATTGATTCGTTGGGCAGTTGTCCGAAGCGCCTACTCCCGCGCCCAGAACATCTCGCCCGGGGGTTCCTGGATCACCGCAAGCTTGAGTGTCTGAACCGCCTTACGCAGACCCTCCATGGGCGACATCAGGCCGTCCTCGTGCTCGATCGAGAGCACATAGTCGTATCCCACCGTACGCAGGACGCTGACGAACTGTCGCCACCAGTCCACGCCGTGTCCGAACCCCACCGTTCGAAACACCCACGAGCGCTCGGGGATTCGGGCGTAGGAGCGTGCGTCCAGATTGCCGTCTCGCGCGGAGTTCAAGGGATCCAGGCGAGCGTCTTTGGCGTGGGCGTGGAAGAGCGCGCCTTCCTCGCCGAGCTGTCTCGCAGCAAAGAGCGGGTCAGCGCCCTGCCACCACAGATGCGACGGGTCGAAGTTCGCCCCGATCCACTCGCCGTTCTTGACGCCGTTGCGCAGCTTCAGAAGCGTGTCGTTGTTGTAGACCACGAATCCCGGATGCATCTCGATGGCGAACTTGACCTTATGGCGCTTGAGCAACCGCGCCTGTTCCTCCCAATAGGGGAAGACGACCTCTTTCCACTGCCATTCCAGCAGGTCGCGATATTCGTCCGGCCAGGCGCAGGTAACCCAGTTCGGGTATTTCGCTTTCGGTCCTTCGCCCGGACAGCCGCTGAAGCCGTTCACCACCGGCACGCCGAGCGCGTTGGCCAAACGGAGGGCTTTCTCGAACGCCTCGTGGTGCGCTTTGGCGATACGTTTCTGCGGATGGAGCGGGTTTCCGTGACAGGAGAGTGCGCTCAGGGTCAGCCCCCGCCGTTCGATCTTCTGGCGAAAGGCGCGGCGCTCCGATGCGCTTCCCAAAAGCCTGTCCGGGTCCACGTGCGCAGAGCCGGGATACGCACCTACGCCCAACTCGACGGCCTCGATTCCCTCTTGAACAGCGATGTCCAGCGCCTCGTCGAGGCTCTTGTCAGAGAGAAGAACGAGAAACAATCCGATCTTCATGGCGGGTTAGGTTTACCTCGTGTGCGACGGGAAACGCCGGCGGGGTATCCTGGCGTAGGAGGAAATAGGATGTCGTTTGGTACTGTGCTTAGCCTCCTATTAGCCTGGCTGCTACTGGGGTGTGCTGGGCCACCCAACACCGAATCCATCAGTAGGCACATGTACAAACAAAAGACGACGAACCAAGATCCGAAACAACAAGAGGAAGCAGAGACGAACGGGCCTGCGGGCACACAGGTAGCCACCTTCGGACAAGGTTGCTTCTGGTGCGCCGAGGCGATCTTCGAGTCGCTCAAGGGCGTAATCTCGGTCACCTCCGGCTACTCTGGTGGCCAGGTTCCGAACCCGACCTACGAACAGGTGTGCACCGGCCAGACGGGTCACGCCGAGGTCGTCCAGATCGTGTTCGACCCCAAGGTCATCACGTACGAAGAGCTTCTCGAAGTGTTCTGGCTCACTCACGACCCAACGACCCCCAACCGTCAAGGGAATGACATCGGGCCGCAGTATCGGTCTATCATTCTCTATCACAACGAAGACCAGAAACGTTTGGCGGAGAAAGCCAAAGCGGAGCTCGAAAAGGTTGGCGCCTGGGATCAACCCATCGTTACGGAGATCGTACCGTTCGAGGTGTTTTATCCGGCGGAAGAGTATCACCAAAACTACTTCGCGCGGAACCCCGACAAGGCGTACTGCCAAGCCGTCATCCGACCGAAGATGGAGAAGTTCCGAAAGGTCTTCAAATCGAAGCTGAAGGACGGTCAGTAAGGTTCTGCGGCTCGGCGGAAGAAGCGTTTCGCCGAGCCGCGGCCATCAGATAGATCAACAGCGCCAAGAGTAAGCCTGCGCCCGCAGCCGAGGCCGTGAACACTCCGCGCCTGGGAAAGTACGGCACATCCGCAACGTACGGTTCGTCCAACAGCTCGAAGGGGCGATAGCTCTTCTCCAAGGCTAGGCGTGCGAGCACCCACTGGCTCTGCACCGCAGCGAGGGCTTGTTCTTGAACACGCAGTTCGCCGAGAATCACCCGCTGTTCGATTCCGAGTTGTACCGCGGCAAGCGCGCGATCCGTCATCTCTCGAACCTGGCGCCGCGCCAACGTCAGCTGCTCATCCAGAGCAGCCGCGATCACGCTTTGATCCAGCGTCGCCGCGAGAGAGCGGTCCTTTGCCGCAGCCTCGATGCGCTTGAGCTCTTCCAAGTACGCCTTCTGCGTTGCGCGGAACTGCGCGGCAAGCTGCTCCGTTTCCGGCGTAGAGCCGACGACGAGGTCCCCCGCTGCGAGGACGCGTCTTCTCGCCTCCAGCACCCGACCCTGAAGGACCGCACCCGCCTCGGAGAACGCTTCCCCGCCCTGCTCGGATGCCACAACGATGCCGCGTATCGCCTCCTCCAAGCCACCTCTTGCGCCCGCCGCCTCGATCTGAAGTTCTCGGAGGGCGTCTTCGGCTTGCAGCAGCGCCAGGACGGCGTCCTCGCCGGCAACCGCAACCAGGCCCTCTTGACCGCTTGCTTTGATGGATTGCGCCAGCTTCCGAGAGAGTGCATCCACGCGCTCGCGCTCCCGTTCAACCGCAGCCTGCAAGTACGTCGCCGTATCCTGAGCGAACTCGCGAGAGAGCCGCTTGGCCTCGTCTTGCACAAATCGCATCATGGCCTCCAAGGCTTGTTGCGTCCGTTCCCGGCCCTTCCAGCGAAATCGAACGGACAACGTCCCGCTCTCCGTGACCTCCATGTCCAACGCATCCCTGACGCGTTTGAGATCCAGGTCGTTGTAGCCGTTCGGGTACAGGATTTCTGCTGCAAGCTGGATGCACTTCTTGGATCGGAAAATGCCTTGCACGGAGAAGGGGTCCGCTCCCACAGTCGGCAGTAACAAACTGCCGGCAAGCAACCGCGCGCCGAGAGGTGGGGTGCGCAACTCGCCCAGAGTGGCCCGTTGCGTCAATTCGTTCGCCGTGGCCTGTCGTGGAAACAGCAGACTCGCTCTCGCTTCATACTTCGGGGGATAGAACGTCGCGAAGAGCAAGCCCGCGAGCGCCAACACGATGACGTACGTTGCCCAACCAAGCCATCCCTTCGGCGCAAGACGTTCCAACACCTCAAGGTTATAGACGAGCGAGGCGGCTAAAATGCGAGGGATGTACCGGTGGACCCTCTATCCACTCGGGAAAGCGATCCTTGCGCCTTTCTTCTTGGTCATGGGCCCAGTTCGCGTGAAAGGGCGTAGGCATGTCCCTCGAAAGGGTGGGCTGCTCGTGGTCGCAAATCACTTGAGCGACATTGACCCGCCGCTGCTCGGCTACGCGCTGCCGCGCCCAGCGTGGTTCATGGCGAAGTCCGAGCTGTTTCAGATTCCAGTACTCGGACCGATCATCCGCGCGTTTCATGCGTTCCCTGTGCGCAGGGGACGGCCGGATCGCAACGCGATTCGGCGAGCCGTCGAGCTCTTGCGCTCTGGAGAGTGCGTCGTCGTCTTCCCCGAAGGGCAGATCAGCGAGGACGGTTCCCTTCAGCAACCTCTCGCTGGAGCGGCTTTGATCTGGAAGCAAGCCCAGGTTCCCTGTATCTGCGCGGGGATCGTTGGCTCGAACCGCATCATTCCCTTTCGCAGCGTCGTTCCGCGACCCGCGTTCGGGGGCGTCCAAGTGTCTTTTGGTAAAGCGATGGAGTGGTCCGATACGATGACGCCGGAAGAGTTCCATACATGGTTTCTGGATGAAGTGAGCCGCCTGACAGGTCTCCCGAAACCGGGTTCGGAGGGGCCAGCGTGACACGGCGAGCCGTCGTCTTCGGGGTTCTTCTCGCCCTGCCGGTCTGCTTCTGGAACTCTTGGCAGCCGACAGGCACGATCTATTCTTTGCTCTTCTCGACGATGGCGGCGTTGATCGTCTTAGTGATGATCAACAAAGCGCTTCTCCGATGGGCGCCAGCGCTCGCTTTCGAGACGCGGGAGCTTGTTGTCATCTACGCTTTTGTCAGCGTCGCGTCCGCCGTCAGCGGCGAGTGGACGTTTCTCAACATGCAGTACGTGCACGTTTTCGCAGGCTTTCCGAACCTGGATCCACGGCACGAAAGCGTGTTCCTGAAGCATCTGCCAGAGATCTTCTATTTTCATGACACGGAGGCGGTTCGCGATTACGTTTCGGGAGGACGCGGGTATCTCTACTTTCTTTCCCGAATGGATCTGTGGCTCCCGAAGCTGCTCGCTTGGACGGCGCTGTACACCCTCATCACCGTTTCTCTACTCTGCATCAACTCGCTCATGCGCGATGCATGGCTTCGCCGCGAGAGACTGTCCTTTCCGCTGATCCAATTTCCGGTAGCGATGATGGAAGAGCGAGGAAACGGCCCGATGTGGCGAAACCGCCTCATGCTCGTATCGTTCCTCGTGATGTTCTCGATCGACATCTTGAACGGCCTCCACTATCTTTACCCCAATCTTCCGCATATTCCGCTGAAAGACTACGTGGACCTACGGTATGCGCTCCCAGAGAGGCCGTTTCTCGCCATGGGCTTCACGCCCATCTCCGTGTATCCCTTTTTGATCGCGTTGGCGCTGCTCGTTCCGGCTGATCTTCTCTTCTCCGTGGTCTTTTTCTTTCTCGTTCGGAAGCTCATCCTGATCGGCATGTCGTTTTACGGCTATCAAGGGGGTTCTTTTGCCGGAGGCTTTCTCACGCCGGAAGCGCCCTACTTCACTGAACAGACCTGGGGCGCGTTGCTCGGCCTCTTCGTCAGCACCCTCTGGTTCGCCCGCAACCACCTCAAGTCCGTCGCGCGCGCGATTTGGAGTGGCGAGGATAGCGACGATGGAGGCATCCGGCACCGGACCGCCGTGATCCTGCTGTTCCTATGCGTCAGCGGAGTCGTCGCCGTTCTCGTCTATGCCGGTCTGCATCCGTTGCTCGCGATCCCGTACTTCCTCGCCTTTCTCGCCTTTTCGTTCGTGCTCACTCGGATCCGCGCACAACTCGGGCCGCCGACGCACGAGTTCGCCTTCCTTGGTCCGAATCAACTCCTCTTCAACTTTTACGGCACCAAGACCTTAAGCGAACGCACCGCAGCCTTCCTGGGTACCGTCTTCCTGGGCATCAACCGCCTCTCTCGGTCCCATCCCATGCCCGTTCAGCTCGAGGCGATGAAGATGGCAGAGGAGCAGCGGGTCCGCCAAGGTCCGCTCTTTTGGTTGATGGCGTTTGCCCTCGTCTTCGGGCTTTTCGTCGGGGCGATGTGGACGGTTCAGCGGGGCTACGTGCGCGGGGCGGAACCCGGATGGGCGGATCCGAGCGCCGTGGTGACCGCCGTCGTGGATCAGCGGCACGGCCCCAGCGTCAAGGGCATCCTGGCCGTTGCCGCAGGCGCCTTGCTTGTCGCGGCGCTGGACTTCATTCGATTTCGCGTGCCCGGATTCTGGCTCCACCCGGTCGGCTATGCCCTAAGTATGAACTTCGGCGTGGACTATTACTGGTTTTGCCTCATTCTCGCGTTGTTGCTCAAAGTTGGCGTACAGCGCTACTTCGGCCTCAAGGGCTTCCGCCACCTGCGTTTTGCGGCGTTTGGAGTCCTTCTCGGGGAGTTCGCCGCCGAGGCGATCTGGGCGACGATCGCCATGGCAACACGGCAAAGCACGTACACGATTGGCTTTAATGAGCGAGGCCTGGGCCTTCAATGACAGTACCGACGCCTCCGCCCGTTCTCGAGGAAGACATCCCGTCGCGCCATCCGGGGTACCCGCTGGTGTGGGTCGGCGTGTTCGTCACCCTCGCCTTCATGGCATTCGGCGCGTACGCCTCTCTCTCGAATCCCGGGCCCGTCGTCGAAGAACGCGCCAAACTAGACCGAGAGCTTCGCAAGCTGGAGACGGAGTTTTCCCTCGCCGTCGCCCGCCATTCCGGAAAGAGGCGCGAAGCGGCCAAGGAACTGTTGGGCGTGGCGCAGCAGAAGCTGGGCAACCTGAAGCTCCAAACGAAGGGAGCGGCCTATGTTCGCGATCGCGCCCTTCTCATCCTGCGCATGGTCGCTGAACCGGACCAGGCCCACGACTGTAGTTCCCTCTCCACAGCCACGGACGACATCACCGAAGCGGAACTCCGAGCAGAGACAGCAAAAGACAGGGAACAGATCAACCGTGCGCTTTGCGCCCTCGCTCAGCAGGCGCAGGGAGAGGAACTCGAAGAGGCGCGCCAAATCCTTTCCCAACACTCCAGCCCTTGGCCTCTCGGCCTCGCGCTTTCCGAGGCGGAAAAACGACTCGGCGTCAAGGAATCAGAGACCGGCCCGATCTGGCTGGCCTTCTTGATGGTTGGCGGCGTCGGAGTCGGAGCGGTTCTTTGGGTCGCTTACGTAGCGCTTCGCCTCACCGGTTCCCTGGCGCCGGTTGGACTCACGGTCCGGGGCGCAACCCAAGAAAACCTCGTTGCCGACTCGCTCGGCGCGCGGTTCTTCGCGTACCTGGCGATCTTCGCGATCGCGCCCCTTGGAATCGTTCAACTGCTTCGGCCGGTCCTCGGCGATGAGAACTTAGCCAGGATCCTGGCGACCGCAATCGTCGCGCCCGTCGTGATCCTCGTCGTCGCGATGCCCTTGCTCGGCGTGCGCATCTCTTTTGCCCGGTTGCTCGGACTGGGGCCTAATCTCGCGCGCAACGTCGTGTGGGGCGTGGCGGGTTGGCTCGCGAACCTGCCGGCTCTGCTCGTCCTTCTCATCGTGACGGTCTTTCTCTCGAAGTGGCTTCCTTCGGGCTCTCACCCCTTGGAAACGGAGTTGGATAGCTTGGGAGGGATCCTGTGGGCGGCCGTCGCAGCGGGAGTGATCGCGCCGATCGTGGAGGAGATTACGTTCCGCGGCTGCTTGTTCCAAGGTCTCGCGCTTCGGCTCCGCAGCCCGGTCGTTGCCGCCCTTCTCTCGTCGCTGGCGTTCGCTTCCTTACACCCGCAGGGCCCCGCTTCCTGGCTCGTTCTCGGCTGGATCGGCGCGATGGGTTGCTTC
>RFHN01000227.1 GCA_003695835.1 Armatimonadota bacterium | reverse complement strand
GGCACGTACACCGGAGGCCAGAAGATGTTGATCGGCGTCTCCGTATTCACGTACACCCAGTAGCCGACGTGAGGCAGAACGAGCTGCGACGAATCGGACGAGAACTTGTACGGCGGATCGAACGGATCGTAACGGTACAGCGTGCTTCGAATCCATCCGCGCGACGTCAGGTCCGCCCAAGTCAACGACTCGCGCGGATCGGACTGCGAGGTCGCGATCAACTGGTTGAGCTGCACCGGATACGGATACGGGTTGCTGATGAGGTTCCACCCCTTGAGAAGCACGACTCGGAACTCGCCGTTCACGCTGTCGGTCGGAGCGCTGGCGCCGGTTAGGGCCGTGTTCGGATAGTCCGTGTCTGCGATCCACCATTGCGCCCTACCGCGATCGGAAACGGTCGAAACGCGCTGGTAGGTGTTGAGCAGGGTGTCCCACTCGAAGGCATCCAGCTGCGCCCCGGCGCCGACCGTCAGACCGGTGATCACTGCAAGGTCGTCATCCGCAAACACCCACGGGAAGCCGACGAGTTGCGGCCCACCGACGATGTTGATGCGCGGCGTCGTGGCGATCATCACCGTGCCCTCGAGCGTCTTGGCGGGGCCTGGAGTCGAGGTGACTTGCACTCGGTACTTGAGCGGACCGGTGGTTGTCCCATCCGCCTGAACCTGCCAACGAACGTTCAGGACCTGACCGGGCGCGAGGGACGGAATCATCTTCGTGTTCGTCTCGCCCGGCGCAAACGTGAGTCCGTCCGGAAGGCTGAGGGTCAGGGTCACATCCCGCATGGTGATCTCTTGATTGATGCGGGCGTACTGGTTGTCCACCCAAGCCGTGATGAAAAACGGATTCGGGCTCAGGTTGTTCAATCCGGCGTCCGCGAAAGTGATGAGCTGCGGCGCCTCAGTGGTAACCGCGTATGGCAGTTCCACGTCGCTCACGGCCCAGGGAGCGGTCAGATAGTAGACGATGGTTCGCGTCTGACCGGGCCCAACAGGAACCGGATCGAAGTAGAGGCCAAACGTCGGATCGCTGATCAGCGCATCGGGCAAGACGGTCGCGTCCCAAAGGTTTGCGACGACGAGCGCCTGATCGCTGAGGACGAGGCGGTCGGCCCTTGTCGCGTCCTGCAATCCCGCTGACGCTGGCCCCGTGTGAATTCGCAACGACGGATACGGCTGTGATTGCCGGAAGTAGAAGTCAATGAAGGGAGGGAACGTAAGGGGGTCAGTCGCTCGGCTCCACTGCTGCTGGATTCGGTTCGGACGGCCATTCGGCAAGAGCGTGTACGTGTTGCTGTGGTAGCCGGACATGGCACCACCACTGTCAATGAAACCGACCCAGCTTGCGTGGCGCAGACCTACTTGTCGAACGTCGGCGTTTGTGTTCGTCAGCTCCCACTGGAAGCGCACAACACCCGCCATGAGGTTTACGGTTAGCCGAGCCTGGATGCCGTCGTTCGAGCTATCCTGCGCAATAAAGCGCCGGAACGAGGCCGTCGGCGCGACCAACAAGTCGTAGCCGTTCTCGCCGAAGCGCGTATCCGAGGCTGTGCCATCGGCTGCGACGCTCCGAATGGTTGCGTAACTCCATTCGTTGCCCCCCCATGGCGATCCGACAAAGTATGCGGACGAATCGTCGTCGCCGCTGTGGAAGCTACCCACGCCACCCGTCATGAGGCCGATGTAGCCGGGAACCGGGTGCGAGCCGCAAATGGGCGGGCCACAAGGGCAAGGATCTCCCCAGTTCACCGAACCGGCGACCCCGAGGGTCACGCGCATCACGGGGTTCGCCAGGTTGACGGCCTGATAGTCCGGCGAGAGGAACTCCGCCATGCCGTCCCAACAGATGATGTAGTCCGCCGCGCTGGCTGAACTCACCAGCACGGTGGAGAGGGCGGCAACTTGAGCCAGTTTCTTCAATCGTTGATTCATCTCCATCAGCCTCACTATCTTGTGATCGTAATCGGGGTCGTGACGCGGGCGCGCTCACCGTCGAGCGTCTCCGCCGTAATCTCGACCATGTACACACCCGGAGCAACTGCCACTCCAGCGGCGTTCCTACCATTCCAGACGATTGAGTTCGTCCCCGCGGTACGCTGCGCGCTGTCCAGCTGCGTCACGAGTTGACCCGTTGTGCTCAGAACTCGAATCGTAATGTTCGCATCGGTGCTGAGCGAGTACTGCAGCGTATAACCCTCGGCTCCTCGACCGCCACTGACGACCCGAACGCCACCGACCACGAGTCGTCCAGCTGTATCAGGGCTGACCGTGATCGTGAAGGTCCGCGGCGTCAAGTTCGCGTCCGCTGCAAACGTGTACGAGGACGTCGCGTTCATCGAGACCACGCGACCGGTTGTCTCGTCTTTCAGAGACAGCCTCATTCGACCCGCCGGACGGACGACGTCCTGCCAGGTGATCACAACATCCTGATTGGGAACCGCCGGCCGAACGACGACCTTGTACTGTAGCCGACCGGCTGCCAACTCGCGCAGGTCCTGCGCCAAGGCTGCCTTGCCGTCTTCTCCGAGGACGTACAGCTGAACGCCACCCGGCTGGCTCGGCGCCTCCGGCACCAGGTCGTATCGCTCATTCACGGAGCGTGTCGCACCGATGAAGTTCGACGAGTCCTGAAGATCGCCTTGTCGAGCCGTGAGTTGCAGCATCCAGCCATTGCCTCGGACTCGTTCGCCTTCGCTCTGCGACCTACCGCGGAACTCCGAAGGCGTCGCGTTCACCTGGAGCCATACCTCTTGGTTTGCCCAAACCCAGTGCGCTTCGAACGGGAACAGCTGGCCTCGCGGCGGGCTGCTCCAACGGTAGTCCTTCACGCCGGGCGCCACGATTTCGTAACGGAACAGCTGCGGCCGGATCAGACCGCGAGTGGTCGCTTGGTCGATCGAGAGAAGCTCCCGCGTATTGACCGTGACGATCTGGCAGCTCTGCCAGTCCACGTGGTACGGGAACGGATTCCCGATCATGTTCCAACCCGGCTTGAGCAGGATTCGGTAGTGGAGTACGCGATCCTCAGGGCCAAGCTCCATGTCGAACACCGTCTCGTCCACGGTGCGCACGAAGAAGCCGACGCCAAACGGACCATTCTGCGGCGTCTCGATGCGCGTGGCTCCGGACTGCGTGGTTCGAATGATCGTCGCACCCGTCAACGGATCGGATGGGGTAAAGCCTGCGTCCTGCGTGTTGGGTCCAGCGGGATCGTAGGCGGTGTATGCGCCCGTCGGGTTGCCCTCGGCATCCAAGGATGGAATCCAGCGGAACAGCTGGAAGCCGGGCGAGAAGAAGCTTTCTGGCTTCCGACCGCCTGGGGGCGAGCTGGTGCCGTCCAACCGGTACGGCATCGAGAACATCGACGTGCCCGGAAGGATCCGGTGATACTGCACGCGCACGATGACAGACGCGGTGAAGACCGTGTTGCCGGGCAATTCTTCAGTGCCGGAAACCGTGATCTTCCACTCGCCTTCTCCGTTACCGCCTGCATCCTCGAGGCGGGCAAAGCCTTCCAGGAAGACGACCCTCGGATCGTCCGGGTCAGGCGTGAACGTATAGTTCGAAGACGGAACGACGACGGGTCCAAAGGAGCCGTCAGTCTTCTCGATGGTGACGGTCGGCGCCGGGCCGGCCAATCGAATCTTGAAGAGTCGGAACTTGTAGGAAACCGTCTCGTATTCGTACGTAGTCAGCGGTTCCGGCTCGAGGGGCTTGATGCCCGGAATGATCAGCGTCATCGCGTCCTGAACGGCGATCTCACCCCAACCGGTGTCCACATTCGGCACCGGATCGCCCGGAGCCACGACCGCCGTGACCTTCAGATTGTCAATGATCGTGCTCGGCTCCATACCAGCCGAGTGCAGGAGTGCGACCGCGCCGACTACCGTCGGGCACGCATAGGAAGTGCCACCGCCCTCGGGCGCGTAGCCACCGCCGTTCATCAGCGTCCAAACGGGTGCCGTATCGTCCGCAGATGGAGCGGCCAGGTCCACTTTTCGGGAGCGATCCGGCAGGCCCTGGCTACTGTAGCTCGCGAAAAAGCCCTTCTCGAGGTTGGGGCTAACGAAGCGCGTCGCTGCCACAGACGTGACGTAGGGCAAGCTCGCCGGGAACCCTGCAGGGAAGAACGGTCGGCTGTTCCCTGCGGACGCCAGAAGCAAGGTGCCCTGCGCGGCGATCTGCTGAAGGAACGGCTCGTCCACGAACGCCCTGCCCAGTGAACCGTAGCTCATGTTCTGAGCGGTCAGGTGCGGCGTCGACGGGTTGTTGTTGAAATCAATTACGTACTGATAGCCGTCAAGGATGAGCGACAGCAGCAAGGCGCCGGTGGCGTCGGCAATCCGCACAGGCACACAGACAACGCCTTGCCAAGTAACGCCAGCCATACCGATGCCGTTGTTCGTGCCCGCGACAATCACGCCGGCGGTCATCGTGCCGTGAGAGAACCCTGGGTTCGGATCCCACGGCCAGGGGAACCCAGTCCCGTCATCGGTGTTGAACCCAAATGCCAGCCGGGACCCAGAGGAATCGAAGAAATCCGGGTGATCCAGATCGAAGCCGTCGTCCAGGTCCACGACAAAGATTCCCGGCCGTCCCTTCTCGGTGGCCCATGCGCCTGTCGGTCCCGGCAGCCCAATCTGGAACAGGTTCCATTGCTGCGTGGAAGCCGGACCGAACAGTGGGTCGTCCGGGATCTGGTGCTTCTCGAAGATCACGTTCACCTGGGCTGCCCGAACGCTGGGGTTGTTGCGCAGAGCGTTCAGCTTCTCCTCGGTTACGACCCTCTCCTGCGGCATGTCAGGGTTGGGCAAGGAGAAGAGGAAGAAGCCCGGCGCGCGTAACGCACGCTTGACGACCATTCCGTTCGCTTGCGCGAGCTGTTGGGCATCCGCCATCGTTGCGCCTGGCGCAAGCTGCACGACGATCTCGCCCCGTTTGTACGGCAGCTCGATGTCGGCGCTTGCCGGCGCGATCAGTAGCATGCTCAAGAGCGCTACCAAGCTAACGATCAACCAGTTCCAGTTGCTTTTCCGCATTTCCTCTTCTCCTCTAACCGCTTTTCATCAGTATAACCGCTTGGGTGTGCGTCCGTCTGCCCTTATTCGCTGGGGGGCGGAGGCGGCGGGAGCACTCGGTCGAATTGGAACGGAGCGCTGAACACGTACCGCTCACCCGTCGGATCCTTCTTCGGACCGGGGTTGTCGCCCGTGTTCTTGGCGCCAACCCGCCAGTACAGGCGCTGAGTTCCCGGGAAGATGCCCGAGATATCAATCGGATCGGTGCTCACACCACCCGGAATGATCGAGTCAACCACCGCGATGTTGCGAACCGTCGTCGAGCTCGTGAAGTTCGGGCTCGTCGAGATCTGGACGAGATACCGGTTCGCGCCAGGCGTTGACTGCCAGGCAAACTGCACGACGTTCGACACGTCCGTTGCGCCGTTCTGCGGAACGGTGAGCTGGACCGGGAACAGAGGCGTGGCCTGACCTTTCGCCGTGGCTCGCGTTGTGGTGAAGAAACAGTCGGTTACGTCGCCGTTGCCGCCGCCCGGGAGGTCCAGGCTGCTGAGCTTGAAGACGAGCGAAACTTGGTACATGTAAGACGTGCCCGGGACGATGCCGGCGACACCCGGCACATTGGTCGCGCCCGGATCTTCCGTGCAGGTGGTGCCCCCGTTGGGCAGCCCTGTCCGGTAGTCCACGTCGCGAGCCTGCGTGGAGTCCTCAGCGTTCGCCTGAGCGCCGGGAACCACGAGGACCGGGTTGGCCGTGACGTCGCTGCGCCAGACCTGCCACTCGACGCGGTTGCGGGAACCCTGGTTGTACAGGTTCGGCTTCCAACTCAGGAACACAACCGGCTGGCCGTTCAGGTCCAGACCCGGCTCGGCAATCACCTCGCCGGGAGAATCGCCGCCGCCGCTATCCTGCAGGATGAGCACGAGAGCCGTAACGACGAGCAGGCCAAGGAGGACGCCTGTCAGATCGTTCGCGCTCTTGCCTGAGCTGCGGACGCGAGCGCTACCCGGTGAGGTCAGAACGACATTCTCCAGCTTGTCGTAAATGACGCGTGCCTTGTCTCCGGGCGCCACACCCATGTTTTGGCTGAGGATGCTCGCGACCGCGCTATCCGTGTTGACTTCCGCCACGCGGACACGCGCCACGAACTCGCCCCGACGAAGAACGACCATCTCCTGGCCGACCTTCAGACCCTGCCGCGAACCCTTGTTGAGGGTTACGAACTGGGTCGTCGGAGTCGTCAATACGGTAGCGAAGCCGATCTGCTGCTGAAGCAGGTTCTGCACGGCCTTCTGGGCCGCGAAGTTGATCGCTTCGTTCAGGACGACCTCGTCCTCGATGTCGCCAGGGCGCTCCGAGGACGCGCCGTGCACAGCCGTACCCATGACGGGCATCTGCGAGGCGACGTCCCAACCCCGAACGATCAGGATCACGTCGGCAGACTTTCCGCCGCTCGTGCGGTTGATTCGGGCTTCCTTGATCTCACCGGTAATGACCGTTTCAACGCCGAGTGACTGACCCAGGCGGAAAACTTCCAACTCGCGCGTCAGCGGGGGGGTCATCCCGAGTTCCTGGTACTTCCGCTCGATCGTCTCTCGCGGGAGAATGTCGAATCGGTTCGTACCCAGTAGCAGCGTCGTCACAGCATCCGAGGCCACTCCACCCAATGCATCGCCACCGACCTTCGACTTGTTGACGAAGTCGATCACGGCCCATTGAGACGTTTGGCCTGTCGTGAACTGCGCGTTCGACGAACCCGATGGTACCACCAGGATAATGAAATTCCAAAGCAGCGTAAGGATGACAGTTCGACTGACCGCCCTCCCCGCAAGCGAGTGAATGAATCGCTTCACTTGTGTAAGTCCTCCTTGTTCCTTTGTTGTCGTAAATGCGAGAGCTCGCTTCCGGCAGGACCTGTCGGAACGCTGTTGCCAATCGAGCGCACCAGCCGCCTCTCGTGCGGCTTAGCATACTCTCTCTCCTGCCCTTTCGGCAACAGTTCCGCCGCCTTCACGGCGTTTTCTCTTCCTCCTCGGCTCACGAGCCTGGTGCAGTATAGCATAGTCGCCTCGACAGCGCAACTACCCCCGCAAGAGGGGTGCAAGCGCTCGGTCTACCTCTGATTTGACTGATGAAACGGGCGGAAGGGTTCGCAGAATCTTGTCCGCGAACGGAATTTTCGCCCTTGTCGGCAATTGAGCCCCAAGAATCCGCTCTGCGCTCTCTGCATCGCCTTGCAAACGCTCGGTCAGCCGGCGCCGCTGTTCGGCCGGCGAAGAGACCGCAACCCAGACCTCGTCGAAGAACCTCTGGCTACACGTCTCGATGAGCAATGGGACCTCCACGAAGACCGGCGCCTGAGCTGCACGGACAACCTCGAGAATCCGCTGGAGCGTGCACGCGTGCGTCAGTTCGTTCAGCCGGCGGCGGAGGGCCGGGTCGGGCAAGACCTCGGCGCGAAGGAACTCCGCGTTCGGACGCCCCGAGTCGAAAGCACCCGGACCGAACGTGTCGGTGAGCTGCTCGAGAAGGCCTGGCGATGAAAGGACCTCGCGGGCGACTTCGTCGGCCTGCAGGGTCGAATGACCGCGTTCAGTCAGCTCCGCAAGAACGGTGCTCTTCCCGTCGCAAATGCCGCCCGTAATCGCGATAGCCCGCGGCAACGGAGAACCCCTACTCTGCGGGCTTCTGCTCGGCGCCTTCGGTCGCTTCTGCCGTCTCGGCGCTCTCAGTGGTTGCCTCGGCGTCTTGTGTCTCGCCGGAGGCTTCCGGGGCCGTCTCTTCCACGGTCGTTGGTGCGTCCGCGGATGCCACAGGGCCATCCGATTCCGTATTCTCGGACGAGCCTTCGGCTCCCTCTTCGTCACCGCCTACTTGAGACACGAGCAGACCCTTGAGCGCCCCCAGACGCTCGCCGATCGTCCCACCGCCCGTGGCGGACGGCGGAGCCATCGTGCGATGCACTTCGCCCGGCTTGGTGTGGCGAGGCCGACGCTCCTCCTGCGGCAGGCATTGCCGAATGGACAGAACCATTCGTCGCTCCTCCGGACGGAGGTCCACGATCTTCATTTCGTACTCTTGACCGACTTCAACGGCGTCCTCGGGCCGCTTGATCCGCTGTGGGCTCAGCTCCGAGAGAGGAATGAACGCCTCAACACCTTCGGGAAGCTTTACGAATGCGCCGCTCTGGACCGTACGGGAAATCGGAAGCTTGAGAATCTGATCCCGGGAATACTTCTCCGGTATCTCTTTCCACGGATCCGGGAGAACCTGGCGCCTGCCCAGACTGATTCGCTCGCTCTCGGGGTCAATCTTGAGGACCATGACCTCAATCTTCTGACCCTTCTTGACCACCTCGTGGGGATCGTCAACGCGGTACCAGTCGAGTTCGCTCACGTGCAACAGGCCATCCGCGCCACCGACGTCTACGAACACTCCGTAATCGGTCACGCGACGGACAACGCCTTGCACTCGGTCGCCAGCCTTGAGCTTCGAAAAGACCTCTTTTCTCTTCTGTGCGCGCTCTTCTTCGAGAGCCAGGCGGTTCGAAAGCACGACCTTGCGGCGCTCTTCGTCAACTTCAATAATCTTGAATTTGAGCGTGCTCCCGACGTACTTGTCGAGGTTCTTCGACTTGCCTGTGCCCACGTGGCTGCCGGGCACGAAGCCTCGAACTCCGACGTCGGCGAGAAGACCGCCCTTGACGCGCTCCAGAACAACGGCTGTGATGGTTCGCCCCTCTCGGTAATCTTCGAGAAGTCGCTCCCACACGCGCTGAAAGTCGGCCGCCTTCTTCGAAACGATCGGACGCTGCTCCGCGGAGCGTGAGGCTTTGAGGACGACAACGCTGATCTCGTCGCCGACCTTGACGACATCGTTCGCGTTCTGGACATCGCCGAGGGCGAGTTCGTTCTTCGGAATCTCTCCCTCTTGCTTCATGCCCAGGTCTACATAAGCGCGGTCTTCGTCCACATGAATGACCGTCGCCCGCAGGGTCTCGCCCTTCTTGAGGGGTCGGAACGTGTCGTCGTATGCGGTACCGCTTTCACCGCTCTCGAAGGCTTCCAGAGCCTTTTCGAACTCGTCTTGATCGCTGCTCGCCTGTGCGGCAGGCCCTTCCGGCTTCGTTTCAGCCGAAGGGGTTTCGCCAGTCGGGGTGGCCACAGGCTCGCTCATTTCTGAGGCCAACTTCTCTTCACTCATCTTCTATCTGCTCCACGGAGTAAGTTTGAGGCAGGCACGCGCAAACACAGCGTCTGCTGCACCCGCCTCCGCAAGTATTGCATACTCGGGCCGCTCTTCGCACGGTTTCAGGCCATGGAGTGGGATGTTCATGCATATTTAAGGACAAAACGGGACGGGCAACCGCATCCTGCTGGAGAGATCCGCGCCTTTGTCGAACGGCTCGCGAGGCGCCAGATCCCCGACTACCAAACCGCCGCCTGGCTCATGGCCGCATTCATTCACGGGCTGAATGAAGAGGAACTGCTCGAGCTAACACTTGCCATGGCTACCGCCGGAACCGGCCGCAGCGACCCCCCGCTCTTCCCCGGAACGATTGACAAGCACAGTACCGGCGGAGTCGGGGACACCGTTACGCTGCTGTTCCTGCCCATCTGCGCGGCGGCGGGCATGAGAATCGTCAAACTCTCCGGGCGGGGCTTAGGGTTCACCGGAGGGACGCTGGACAAGCTCGAGTCCATCCCGGGGTTTCGCACGGATCTGGGTTTGGAGGAGCTCCACCAGATCGCGGACCGAATCGGGTGCGCGCAGGGAGGACAGTCCGAGGAGCTGGCGCCCGCCGACAAGGTGCTGTACGCCCTCCGCGACGCGACGGAAACCGTCGAACACCCAGCCCTGATTGCATCGAGCGTGATGTCCAAGAAGCTTGCGGCCGGGGCGGAATCGCTGGTGCTGGACGTCAAATGGGGGAGCGGCGCCTTCTTGCAGGAACTTGGAGCGGCTCGGGAGCTGGCCCGAAGGATGGTGGAGATCGGCCGCGGAGCGCGGCGCAAGGTCTCGGCGTTGCTCACGGACATGAACCAGCCGCTCTCGCGAGCCGTCGGGAACGCACTGGAAGTTCGGGCTGCATTGGATGAACTTCGGTCCGGCTGCCAAGGCCGCTTGGGCCGTGTCGCTGTCGCGTTGGCGCAGGAGGCTGCCCGCCTCGCGGGGGCGGACCCCGAGGAACCTACCCGCGTTGCCCAAAGCGGAGCCGCCTTCCGCAAGACACTCGAATGGATCGAGGCGCAAGGTGGTCGGGTTGACCCGAATTCGCCCACCTACGGT